>CAIQDO010000095.1 GCA_903870555.1 uncultured Caulobacteraceae bacterium | reverse complement strand
GCATGTAGGGCGCGTGCACGGAATAGTTGAAGAACATCAGCTCGCCGGTCTTCTCGTCGACCTTGGTGTGGGCCGACACCCCGTCCAGCGGCGCCCAGGGCGCGACGCCCTGCTGCGCCAGGGTCTCGGGATCGAGTTGATAGGCCTCGCCGCACTGGTAGAAGGTGGCGACGACCTTGCCGCCGTGGACCACGACGTCGGTGGAGGCCGTGTCCTTGAGCCCGCCGTGGGCGCCGAAGCCCGGCCGGAGCGACACCTCGGGACCATCCATCAGCCCGCCCCAGAGCGAGCCGCCCGCCTCCTGCTCGGCCTGGAAGCCGCGCGTGCGCACCCAGCGGTTGCGGTAGCTGGCCTTTCCGTCCTTGAAGTCGATCTGGTGAAGCATTCCGTCGCCGTCGAAGGGATGGAACCTGCCGAGCGGCTGATGGATCTGGTTCTCGGTGTTGCGGATGTAGACGCCGTCGATGTCCGTCGGGATGGCGCCCTCGATCACCGCCAAGTCCAAGGCGTCTACCTCCTCGTGCAGCGGCGTCCAGGCCCCGTTCAGGTAGGGGTGGTTGCTGGGTTGCAGACTCGTGCGGATCGGCGGCAGCCGGTCGATCTTCATGGCGTTTCCCCGGGGTCGGCGTTGGCGACCCCGGAGTTCTAGCGCGAAGGGGCAGCGTCAGCCAGACACCTCCGCTAGTAGCGGTAGCTGACAGCCATGCCGATGGTGCGGGGGCGGAGCGTCGTGGCCTCATACAAGACCGTGCTGGAATCCTGGTGGGTCAGGTCCAGGCGCGGGTGGGCGTTGAGGAGGTTGTTGGCGTAGAGCGCCACGTCCCATTGGCCGACCGAGAAACCGCCGCGCAAGGACACCTCATGGGTGGACGGATTGGCGACGAGGCCGGAATCGTAGAAGGCCGTGCCGAAGTGCTCATTTGGCCGCGGCGCCGTTCGCTTGCTGGTGAATTCGTAGTCGGCGCGCACGAAGGCGTCCTTGCCCAGCACGACGAAATTGTATTGGGCCGCAAGCGTCGCCGTCCAAGGCGCGACGTTGAGGGAGTCGCCCTTTATGTTTAGCGTATTGGCTTGGTCCGTCAGGGGCAGGTTGGGATCGAGTAGCAGGTGGGAAGTCTTCGAGAACTTGGCGTCGGTGTAGCCGACGCTGGCCTCGACCTCCAACGCGTGCGTGACTTGCCATTGCCCCTGGAAGTCGAACCCCTTGCTGACGGCCTCGCCGGCGTTGGTGGTGAACTGGATGCCGCAGAGCGCATAGAAAGCCTGCTGGATATTGTTCCAGCGGATGTAGTAGCCGCTGGCCGAGATCTGCAGCTTGCGGTCGAAGAAGCGGTCCTTGGTCCCGCCCTCATAGGTCCACAGGGAATCGGAGTTGTAGGAACTCGGCGCGTCGAGGCCGCAATAGGAGGGCAGTGGCGGGGTGGCGCCGCCGATCCGGTAGCCCTTCGAGGCGGTGGCGTAGATCAGATCGTCCGGTGTCAGCTGGTAGGACAGGCTGAATTTGGGCGTGAACGGCCGCTCGCTCTTGCCGCCCGATCCCGTCGCGGGAACGCCGCCGCTGTCGAGCAGATCCTGCGGCCCGTCGTTGGTGTTGGCGAACGCAAACTTGGTCCAGGCGTAGCGAAGGCCGACGTTCAGCTTCAGCTTGCTGGTGATGGCGTAGGTGGCGTCGAGGAACAGGGCTTCCTGGCGGTCATGCGCGCGGGTGTTGTTGATATAGTCGTCGCCATGGGGGAGCAGGTCCTGGCCCCAGGCCGTCAGCATGTCCTCGCCCCAGAGGATCTGAGTGAGCTGCGGCAGCATAGGGTCGCGAATCTCCTCGTTGCTCTGCTGGCGATTGAAGGCGTAGAAAAATCCAGCCGTCCACTGCAGGCGCGATCCGGGGTCGTTCGACTGGATGCGGAACTCCTGGGTGAAGTTCTGCTGGGCGTTGGTGATCAGATTCTGAGCGCGATAGTTCGGCAAGGCCGGCAAGGCCAGACCGTTCGCCGCGACCAGACTGCAATCCGGGGTAGGACAGTAGACCGGAACGCTGGCGCCCTGAGGGTCGGTCCCAGCCTGGGTATAGTGCTGGAAGAACGACAGGTTGTAGAGTGTGCCGCTGTAGCCGTTGACCCTCTCAAGGCGGTCATAATAGGCGGTATTAGAGATCACCTTGACCGGCCCGGCGTCGTATTCGACCTTCAGGGTGGGAAGGATAAAGCGGTCCGGATCCGCCTGACGGTCGGGCGTGCCACTGACATAGTGACCGGGACTGGAGAGGCTGACCCAGTAATTGTCGTGATTGTGCTGGTCGCGCTTCTGGTAGTCGATCCCCGGGGTGATCGTCAGCCGGTTGGTCGGGGCCCAGGTCAGGGCGGCGCGCAGGGCGTAGGTGTCGACGCGGTTGGCGTTCCTGTCGGTGACGGCGCCGGTCTGGTAGTCGACCCGGTCGATCCAGCCGCCGTCGCGCCGGCCCCAGGCGCTGAAACGGAAGCCCAGCTTGTCCTGGATCAGCGGACCGCCCTCGGCGACGCCGCCCTCGTAGCTGGCCCCGCCATTTTCGGTGAAGGCAAGTTCGGCATGGCCGAAGCCGGTGAACTTCGTCAGGCTGGGCTGATTGGTGATGTAGCGAACCGTGCCGCCTTCGGACCCCGCGCCGAACAGCGTCCCCTGAGGACCGCGGAGAACCTCGACACGACTGAGGTCGAACACCGCCGGCAGGGTGTTGTTGGAATTGAGCCCCAGGTTGCGCACCTGAACGGGCGTGTCGTCGATATAGACTCCTGTCGTGCCCGAGCCGGCGGTCGAACTGACGCCGCGGATCGAGATGTCATGGCTTTCCGCGGCGAAGGTTACGCCGGGCGTGAACTTGGCCACGTCGGCGAAGGACTTGATGCCCTGGATGTCCATCTTGGCGGCGGTGAAGGCGCTGACGCTCTCCGGCACCTTGCTGAGCGTCCCTTCCTTGCGGGTGGCCGTGACAACGATCTCGCCCACGTCAGTGACACCGGACGACGCGCCGTCTCCGACCGCCGGCGCCGCCACGGCGGTCGACGGGGCCAAGGCCATGGCAAGCAGGATCGGTCCGAGCGAGGCGGACATCAGGCAGGCCCGTAACCAAGCCCCAGGTTTTGTCATTCGTCGACTCCCGCTAGTGGAACTAGGCTTGGGAGGGACCGTCCTCCCGCGACACCGGCTCGTCAAGAGACTGTGATCACATGGCTTGAGGCCCGATGCTGGCGCCTAACCTGCCATCAGCGTATGCTGACGCATTGGGCTAACTCAAGTAAGGCGATCTGGGGGGCCGTTCACGCTTCCCGCGGCATGTTCATCATCGGGCGCCCCGAGATCGATTTTCCCATTCCGTCCGCGCCCGCCGCGGCGCCGGACGATTAGGCTGGTCACGACCCCAGCCGAATTCCGCTCGCGCCCATTGTATCTTTCAGACTAAGCGAAACGCCTCATGGCCAAAAAACCCAAACCTTCGGCGTCAGAGCCCACAGTGATTGCCAATGCCGCCCAGGCCCGGAAGTGGGCGGCGGCGCGGGGAGTCACGGAAATCGAATGCCTGGTTCCCGACCTCGCCGGCGTCGCCCGAGGCAAGATCATGCCCAGCGCGAAGTTTTTCGACGACACGGCCATGGCCCTGCCATCGTCGATCTTCATGCAGACGATTTCCGGCGAATACCCGGAGGAAACCGCCGAATTCCGCTTCGATCCGTCGGACGGCGACATCGAACTGCTGCCCGATTTCGCCACCCTTTGCCTGGTGCCCTGGGCGCGCGACCCCACCGCCCAGATCATCCACGACGCGGTCTATCACGACGGCCGGGCGGTGGAGATCGCTCCCCGCCAGGTCCTCAAGCGGGTGATCGCGCTCTACCATGAACAGGGATGGATTCCGGTCGTCGCGCCCGAGATCGAGTTCTATCTGGTCAAGCGCAACACCGACCCGGACTACCCGCTGGAGCCGCCGATCGGGCGCTCCGGCCGGCCGGAAGCGGGGCGTCGGTCCTATTCGATCTCGGCGGTCAATGAGTTCGACGCCCTGTTCGAGGACATCTACGCCTTCGCCGAGGCCCAGCAGCTCGAGGTGGACACCCTGATCCATGAGGAGGGCGCCGCCCAGATGGAGATCAACCTGCGCCATGGCGACCCGCTCGCCCTGTCCGATCAGGTGTTTCTGCTCAAGCGCACCATCCGGGAGGCGGCCCTGGCCCACGACATCTACGCCACCTTCATGGCCAAGCCGATCGCCCATGAGCCCGGCTCGGCGATGCACATCCACCAGTCGATCCTGTCGAAAGAGACCGGGAAGAACATCTTCACCGACGACGCGGGCCGTCCGACACCCGAGTTCTTCCACTATATCGCCGGCCAGCAGCGCTATACCCCGTCGGTGACCTGCATGCTTGCGCCTTACGTCAATTCGTATCGCCGGCTGGTGCGGGGCCTGTCGGCGCCGGTCAATGTCCAGTGGGGTTACGACAACCGCACCACCGGCCTGCGCATCCCCCCCTCCTCCCCGGAGAATCGCCGGGTGGAAAACCGGGTGCCGTCCAGCGACGCCAACCCCTACCTGGCCATGGCCGCCTCCCTGGCCTGCGGCTACCTGGGTCTCACCCGACATCTGACTCCCAGCGAGCCAGAGACCGGCATGGCCGCATCGGAAGAATTCGACCTGCCGGTGGGCCTGCTGGAGGCGGTCGGTCTGTTCGAACAAACCGAGGAGCTGGCCGAGGTGTTCGGCCGCACTTTCCTGACCACATTCGCGGCGGTCAAACGCGCTGAGTTCGCCACTTTCATGCGCGTGATCAGCCCCTGGGAACGGGAGTTCCTGCTGCTCAACGTCTGAGCCCGAGGGGGGCAGCAACGAGTTCCGGCCGGAACGGATCTGCGCCCGTTCCGGCCGGCCCCCCTGGGTCATGGCCCTTCCCCAGGTTGGAAGGGCCGTGGTCCGTCTGGCTAGAAGGTCTTTCGCACGCCGATCTTGATCGTCCGGCCGAGCGGGTCGGCGGTCAGGGCGTCGTAGTTGACCTCGGTCCGCGCGAACGGCGGATCGCTGTCGAGCAGGTTGGTGACCGTCAGGGTCAGCTGGGTGTTCCACTTCAGGGGCACCTGAATGGCAATGTCGTGGATGACCTGCGAGCTGATGGTCTGACCGCGCGTGACGACGCCGGTCGGGTTGGTCGCCGTGACGTAGGTCGCGGTGGCGGCGAAGAGCTGCGGCCGATTGTCGTCGGTGTAGGAGTCGGTGTAGCGGGCCGTATAGCGAACATTCACGCCGCCAAGATCGTAGTCCAGGTACAGCTGGCCTTTCCATTTCGGGATCGGATAGGCGACGGTGCCGAAGTTGAAGTGCCCGGCGGCATTGAAGCCGGCGATCTGCACCGTGCCGATCTTATAGGCCGAGACGCTGTATTCGTTGACGAAACTGCCAAGCAAACCGACCGTCAGGTGGCCGCCGACGACGTTGTCGAAGCGGTAGCTGGTGTTGAAATCGACACCGTTGGTCTTGATGCTCGGGCCATTGATGCGCAGCAGGCTGACGGCCACGATCTTGGTCGGGTCGCAGGTGGGCGACGAGAACACGAAGTGGCTGGCGATGAAGGCCTGAAGGCCCGGATCGGTGCTGGCGCAGTTGGCGACCGTCACCTGGTTGACCACGGAGGTCAGGGGCTCGCTGGTCAGCACCTTTTTGAAGTCATAGTCCCAGTAATCGACGGTTGCCCGGAAGTGGCCGATCTCCAGGATTCCGCCGAAGCTGTAGGTCAGGGCGGTTTCGGGCTGCAAGCTGGGATTGCCGACGACGCTGACCGGGATGTAGGTGCCGTTGACGTTGTTCAGCGAGGTCGACGGGTCGGGGATCAGGTAGCCCTGCGGGGGCGCCCGGAACGTCGAGCCGACCGATCCGCGAACGGCGAAGATCGGGATCACCTGCCACTTGGCCCGCGCCTGGGGATTGAAGGTGCTGCCGCCGTGCGAGCCGTAGTCCTCGTAGCGGCCGGAAACGGCGAGGTTAAGGGCCTTGGTGACCGGAACATTCAATTCGGCAAACGCCGCGAAGATGTCCTGGGTCAGGTCGACTGGATTGGACACCGGGCCAAATACGTTGGGCCCGGTAGCCGGCACGCACTGGTTGGAGCCGCCCGGCAAGGCCGAGTCGGAGCACGGCGCCAGCACCGCATTGCCCCACTGGCTGTAGTTGGTGACATAGTGGTTATGCCGCCATTGACCGCCGGCCGCCCAGCCGATCGGGCCACCCCACAGCTCCCAGGGGAGCTTGCCGTTGAGCGCGAAGTCGCCCTCGAACTCGGAGCTGCGGGTCCGCGCGTTCTGCGTCGGCAGCAGCCAGTCGGCCAGGGCGGCGGTGTTGGCCAGCGACGAGACGAAACCCGGATTGCTCAACCCCTGCTTGGGCGCGCT
>CAIQDO010000094.1 GCA_903870555.1 uncultured Caulobacteraceae bacterium | reverse complement strand
GGAACGGGACGCATCGCCGACTACCTGCAGACGCATCACGGTCTCAGGGTCCGCAGGGTCCCCCCCGCCTACACATCTGGTTCGATCCGCCGGCTCGACCAGCACCGCCGGGAGATTCTGCTGGACGACACGCTCGACGCCGCCAGCCAGGCGTTCCAGCTCGCCCTGCAGCTGGCCTACTTCGAGATGCGACCGGAGATCGACGCCCTGACGGCGGAGAGCAGCTTCCTGACCGAAAGCGGCCAGAGGCTGGCCCGCCGCGCGCTTGGCAGCTACGCCGCCGCGGCGCTGTTGATGCCCTATGGCGCCTTCGCCCGGGCAGTGGAAGTCCGCCACTATGATGTCGAGGCCCTGGCGCGGCAGTTCGGGACCAGTTTCGAGCAGACCGCCCACCGCCTCACCAGCCTGCAGAAGCCAGGCCAGGAGCGGGTGCCGTTCTTTTTCATCCGCGTCGACTCGGCCGGCAATATCTCCAAGCGCCTCGACGGCGCCGGCTTTCCCTTCGCCCGCCATGGCGGGGGCTGCCCCCTGTGGTCGCTCCACCAGGCGTTCCGCACGCCGCGGGAGATCGTCACCCAGTGGCTGGAGCTGCCCGACGGCCAACGCTTCTTCTCCATCGTCCGCACCGTCACCGCCGGGGGCGGGGCGTTCGGCGCCGACAGGATCGAACGGGCCATAGCCCTGGGCTGCGCGGCAGAGCACGCCGGGCGGCTGGTCTACACCCAGAACCGGCCGGGCTTCGGACCGGAAACGGCCACACCGATCGGCGTCACCTGCCGCCTCTGCCACCGCGCCGAATGCGTCGCCCGCTCCGCCCCTCCCATCGGCCGGCAGATCCTGCCCGACGACATCCGCCGAACGGGCGCGCCGTTCGGGTTTTCCGACAGCTGATCCTTTCCACGAGGCGATCCAAAAAGCGTTGACTGGCGGGTGGTCGAGCCCGATTGGCCATGCAGGACTGGGCGAGAAACCATGACCGGAGGCGTCGCATGAAGAAGGGCTACAAACAGCTGTTGGCGGAAGCCAACGCCGAGGTGACCGCCATCGAGCCCGTGGCCGCCCTGGCCTTCCCGCAAACCGATGACGTGGTCCTGGTCGATTTGCGCGATCCCCGGGAACGGGAGCGCGAGGGAAGCATCCCCGGCGCCTTCTCCTGCCCTCGCGGGATGCTGGAGTTCTGGCTGGATCCGGAGAGCCCCTACGCCAAGCCGATCTTCGCCCAGCCGAAGCGTTTCGTGTTCTTCTGCGCCAGCGGCTGGCGCTCGGCGCTCGCCGCGAAAACAGCTCAGGACATGGGGCTGGAACAGGTCAGCCACCTGGCGGGCGGCTTCACCAAATGGCGGGAGGCCGGAGGGGCCGTCGAGGCGATCCAGGCCAAGACGCGTACATGACCGACGCGACCCGATAACCCGTTCGCTGTCGTGTTTTCAGGCGTTCAAGCGTCGTGGCTTCCGCACGGATCTGGAAGGTCTCCTGAAACCCGGGGCCGTCCGGCGCGGTGATCGAGCTTGGTTCTCCACCGCGCACACTGAACGGTCCGAGGTCGGCGGGTGCGCGGCGGTCGTCGTGCGCACTTTGGGGCTTCAAAGGCGCGCGCTTCCGTTTAGTAAGGCGACGTCTGGAAAACAGGTCGGTGCGCAAATGAACGTCAGTGAGACCCTCATCGTCGATGAACTTCTCCACGCCTTCGTGGAGCAGGAGCTGTTGCCGGAGACCGGCGTCGCGCCGGCGGCGTTCTGGACCGGGATGGAATCGATCCTCACCGACTTCACCCCGCGCAACGCCGCCCTGCTGGCGCGTCGCGACGACCTCCAGGCCCGGATCGATCAGTGGTGGAAGGACCGTCGCGGCCGGCCGGTCGATGTGGCCGAACAGACCGCCTTCCTGAAGGACATCGGCTATCTGCTGCCCGAGCCGCAGCGCTTCCAGGTCGAGACCGCCAATGTCGACCCCGAGATCGCCACCCTGGCAGGACCGCAGCTGGTGGTGCCGGTGTCCAACGGCCGCTACGCCCTCAACGCCGCCAACGCCCGCTGGGGCAGCCTCTATGACGCGCTCTATGGCACCGACGCCCTCGCCCCGCCGACCGGCGCCAAGGGCTACGATCCGGTGCGCGGCGGCCAGGTGATCGCCTACGCCCGCGCCCTGCTCGACCGCGTCGCGCCGCTGGCGGCCGGCTCGCACGTCGACGCCGCCGAATATGCGGTGACGGACGGCGCCCTGAGCGTTCGCCTGACCGAGGGCTCCGTCGTCGCCCTGGCCGATCCCGCCCAGTTCGTCGGCTGGCGCGGTGACGGCGCCGCGCCCGAGGGCGTGCTGCTGCGCCACAATGGCCTGCACCTGGAGATCCTGATCGACCGGAACCACAATGTCGGCAAGGACGACGCCGCGGGCGTGGCCGACGTGCTGATCGAGGCGGCGCTGAGCGCCATCCAGGATTGCGAGGACTCGGTCGCCGCCGTCGACGCCGAGGACAAGACGGGTGTCTACCGCAACTGGTTGGGCCTGATGCGCGGCGATCTGTCGGCCACCTTCCCAAAGGGCGGCCGCACCGAAACTCGCCGGCTGGAGCCGGATCGGCGCTACAACGTCTCTGGCGGCGACGAGCTGGTGCTGCGTGGCCGCAGCCTGATGCTGGTGCGCAACGTCGGACATCACATGCTCACCGACATGGTCACTCTGGGCGGCCAGCCCGTGTATGAGACCGCCGTCGACGCCCTGATCACCGTCGCCGCCGCCCTGCACGACCTGAACGGCGCCCGCAGCAACAGTCCGGCCGGATCGGTCTATGTGGTCAAGCCGAAGATGCACGGCCCCGACGAGGTCGCCCTGGCGGTGCGCCTGTTCGACCGGGTCGAGGAGGTGCTTGGCCTGTCGCGGGACACGGTCAAGATCGGCATCATGGACGAAGAGCGCCGGACCAGCGCCAATCTGGCGGCCTGCATCTTCGCCGCCCGCACCCGGGTGTTCTTCATCAACACCGGCTTCCTCGACCGGACCGGCGACGAGATCCACACCGCCATGGAAGCGGGACCGATGGTGCGCAAGGACACCATGAAGTCCCAGCCCTGGCTGGCGGCCTATGAAAAGCGCAATGTCGAGATCGGCTTGGCGTCGGGGTTCCCCGGCCACGCCCAGATCGGCAAGGGCATGTGGGCCGCGCCGGACATGATGCAGGCCATGCTGGCCGCCAAGTCCGGCCATCCGAAAGCCGGCGCCAGCACCGCCTGGGTCCCATCACCCACCGCCGCCGTGCTGCACGCGCTTCACTATCATGAGGTCGACGTCGCCGCCGTTCAGGCGGCGATGGGAACCACGGGCGCAACGGGAACCGACGATCTGCTCACCCCGCCGCTGGCCCAGTCCAACTGGAACGACGCCGACATCGCCCAGGAGTTGGAAAACAACGCCCAGGGCATCCTCGGCTATGTGGTGCGCTGGGTCGACCAGGGCGTCGGCTGCTCCAAGGTGCCGGACATCCACGATGTCGGCCTGATGGAAGACCGCGCCACCCTGCGCATCTCCAGCCAGCATATCGCCAACTGGCTGCATCACGGCGTCTGCACCGAACAGCAGGTGCGCGACACCTTCGCCAAGATGGCGGGGGTGGTCGACGCCCAGAACGCCGACGATGCGGCCTACACCGCCATGGCCGCCGATCCGGCGGGCAGCGTCGCCTACCAGGCCGCGCTCGACCTGGTGTTTGAAGGCCGCACCCAGCCCAACGGCTATACCGAGCACATCCTCACCCGCCGCCGCCGACAGCGGAAGGCCCAGATCGCGGGCGCCTGATGCGGGTCCCGCTGCCCCAATCCGGCGAACCTTGGGCCGATCTGAAGGCGCGGATGCGGGCCTACGCCGGCGGAGACGTGCGCTGGCGGGACGGCAAGACCGCCGTCTATGTGTTCAACGCAGGGCCAGAGGTCGAGCAGGTGCAGAAGGAGGCCTACGGCCTCTTCATGTCGGAGAACGGCCTCGGGCCCCTCGCCTTCCCCAGCCTGGCGCGGATGGAGGCCGAGGTGGTGGGGTTCGGCCTGTCGCTGCTGAACGCGCCGGAAGAGGCGTCGGGCGTGATCACTTCGGGCGGCACAGACTCCATCACCATGGCGGTCAAGGCGGCGCGCGACTACGCCCGCAAGGAAAAGGGCGTCACCGGTCCGCTCAACATCGTCCTGCCCAGGTCGGCCCACCCGGCGTTCGACAAGGCCGCGGCGGTGATGGAGATCGCGGTGCGCCGCACGCCGCTGAAGGATTTCCTCGCCGATCCGGCCGCAATGGCCGACGCAACCGACGCCGCGACCATGATGATCGTCGGTTCGGCGCCCTGCTTCCCCTTCGGATTGATCGACCCGATCGAGGCCCTGTCAGACCTGGCGGTCGAGCGGGACCTCTGGCTGCACGTCGACGCCTGCGTCGGCGGCTATCTGGCGCCATTTGTGCGGATGAACGGCGTCGACCTGCCCGCGTTCGATTTCGCGCTGCCGGGCGTGCGGTCGATGTCGGCCGATCTGCACAAATACGGCTACTGCGCCAAGGGCGCCTCGACGGTGTTCTTCCGCTCGGCGGCGCTGCAGGCCTTCATGATCTTCGACCAGAACGACTGGCCGGGCGGCCGGATGATCACCCCGACCCTGGCCGGCACCCGCCCAGGCGGCGCCATCTCGGCGGCCTGGGCGGTGATGAATTTCCTCGGCGTCGAGGGCTATTGCGCCAAGCAGGGGGCGGTCACCGCCACCCGGGAGAGAATCCAGGCCGGCGTCCGCGAGCTTGGCTTCACCGTCCAGGGGAACCCTCAGCTGGGGCTGATCGCCTTCAGCCACCCCGAGGTCGGCGCCTTCCCGATCTGGGCCAAGCTGCGCAGCCGCGGCTGGTTCACCTCCATGACCAGCGAGCCGCCTGGCCTGCATCTGATGCTGTCGCCGTTCCATGCCGAGGTGGCGGAGACCTACCTGGCCGACCTCGCCTGGGCGCTGGAGGCGGTTCGCGGCGAAACCGCGCCTGCCGGCGCGGTCGCGCGCTATTCGTGACGTCGGATCGAATTGATCCGTCTCGATTTGATCTGTGTCGTGTTACGTAGCGATAGTCGGCGAAATAGACGTGTGATGGGGAATTCATGGCCAGTCGCGGATCCGCGGCGACCAGGGAGCCTTTCAGGGGGGCGCGTCGAAGGAGATGCCCATGGATGCCACCGCGACGGCGCTACATCATGGCGACCGATACCTCGATCATTGCCGATCTTGCGGGGCGGATCTTGAGCGCCTTTTCGTCGACCTTGGACAATCGCCGATCTCCAACTCCCTGCGCCACCCCGACCAGGAGGATGAGCCGGAAGCCTTCTATCCGCTTCGAGCGTTCGCCTGCGACGCCTGCGGGCTGGTTCAGATCCACGACATCGCCGCCCGCGAGGCCCATTTCAACAGGGACTATGCCTATTTCTCCTCGTTCTCCGACAGCTGGCTGGCCCATGCGGAGAACTACGCCCATACGATGATCGCGCGCCAGGGGCTGGGGCCGGCCAGCCAGGTGGTGGAGGTCGCCAGCAACGACGGCTATCTGCTGCGCTACTTCAAGGCCGCCGGCGTGCCGGTGCTCGGTGTCGACCCGGCCGCCAATTGCGCCGAGGCGGCGATGCTTCATCACGGCGTGCCCACCCGCGTGACGTTCTTCGGTCGACAGACGGCCCATGAGCTGGTGCGCGAAGGCCTGTCGGCGGACCTGATCGCCGCCAACAACGTCCTGGCCCACGTTCCCGACATCAACGATTTCGTCGCCGGCTTCAGTATTCTTCTGAAACCGGATGGCGTTCTCACCATTGAGTTTCCACACCTGCTGCAGATGATGGAGAACAACTACTTCGACACCATCTACCACGAGCACTATTCCTACCTGTCCCTGCTGGCGGTGGAGCGTCTGCTCGCGCGGCACGGACTGGCGGCGTTCGATCTGGATGTCTTGTCCACTCATGGCGGCAGCCTGCGGATCCACGTCGGCCACGCCTCGGCCGGACGCACCGCAAGCGACGCCCTGCTGGCCTTCCGCGCGCGTGAAGCCGCGGCGGGTCTGGACGGGCCGGCCGCCTATGACGCCTTTTCGGCCCGGGCCCGGGCCACCAAACGGTCGCTGCTGAAGCTGCTGATCCGGCTGAAGGACGAAGGGGCCACGCTGGCGGCCTATGGCGCCCCGGCCAAGGGCGCCACCCTGCTCAACTATTGCGGGATCGGACGCGACTTCATCGACTACACGGTCGACCGCAATCCGAGGAAGCAGGGGCTGGTGATGCCTGGGGTCGCCATCCCCGTCCATCCGCCGGAACGGATCTTCGAAACACGCCCGGATTATCTGGTGATCCTGCCCTGGAACCTGAAGGACGAGATCATCGCGCAGATGTCGGGCATCCGGACCTGGGGCGGCAAGTTCATAACCCCCCTGCCCGAGCCGATGATCATCGCATGATGCTGAACGAGACCCGCCTGGCCGGAGTCTGGCTGGTGGACATCGAACGGCTCGAGGATGACCGCGGATTCTTCGCCCGGGCGTTCTGCGCCGAGACCTTCGCCGCCCACGGCATGAACCCCCACCTCCACCAGATCAGCCTGTCGTACAACCGTCGGGCTGGAACCCTGCGCGGCCTGCATCTGCAGAGGCCGCCGCATGGCGAGGCCAAGCTGGTGCGGGCCACAGCCGGCGCGGTGTTCGACGTCGTCGTCGACCTGCGCCCCGGATCGCCCACCTTCGGCCAGTGGTCCGGCGTCGTCCTGAGCGCCGACAGCCACCGGCAGATCTACATCCCGGAGGGCTTCGCCCATGGGTTCCAGACCCTGACCGACGACGCCGAGCTGACCTATCACATCTCGGTCCCGTTCGCGCCCGCCTCCCAGGCCGGGCTGCTGTGGAACGACCCGGATATCGGCATAGACTGGCCCGATCCGGTAGGCGCCATTCTGTCGCAGAGGGACCGGGTCCAACACCGACTGTGCGATTTCCCACCCCTGGACGAGGCGGCGACGGGCGATCTCTAAGCCATTGGAATCAAGTAGCATTGTCGTCCCGAAATCCACCGCCCGCCATTTGCGGAAGCTTGGGCTCCCAACTCGAATTTCGGGGAGTTCTACTTGACGAATGTCAAGCGAACCCTGGGGCCAGCCATTCCCCGCCTGGCCGTCGGCGCCCGATCGATTTCCAGTCGGAAACAGTTAAAATACAATCCTATAGGCCTGACGCTGGCGATCGATCCGTGGCGCTGGACGGACGTTTCGGGCGGCGCCCCGACCGCCGCGTCAACCTTGACCCACCAAAGGGCCGAGCCTAGGCCAATCGGGCTAAGAAGCCGGGATTGTGGCCGTGTTGCGCCCAAAATGCGGGCGCCATCCGACCTGCATCAAGGTTTGAGCGTGAAATGCGTGAAACCAAGTAAAGTCGGCCAAGCGTGCGCGCGAACGGCTCGCGAGCGCCAAGTCGAAGAACAAGACACGTCGGGGGCGTGATCCCCCCCCGACCAAGCCTGGGAGCTTGAAGATGGGCATAGTGGTCACATTCGACAAGATTTTCGTGGTCACCCACGAAGTCACTCCTTTGTCCTGGACGGATGCGGAGACCGCCGCCCAGGCTGCCGGGGGACATCTGGCGTCCATCACATCGGCGGCGGAGAACACGCTGCTAACCAACATGCTCGGCGGCTCCGACGCCTGGATCGGCGGTTATCAGTACGACAATCTCGCCGAGCCGGCAGGCGACTGGACCTGGGCCAATGGCGACGCTTTCAGCTATACCAACTGGAGCGGAGGCGAGCCTAACAACCTGGGCGCCGAGGACAACATCCAGTTCCAATCCAGCGGCTATTGGAACGACCTGAACGGGGCGTCGCTGATCGGAGCGGTCGCCGAATCCTTCAACGCCTCCACCCTCACCGGCTCGTCCGGCCCCGAGTACATCGTCGTCACGGGCGCCAACGACGCCACCGTCAACGGCGGCGCCGGCGACGACACCATCGTCGGCGGCGACGGCAATGACGTGATCGCCGGGGGTTCCGGCAACGATTCCCTGGACGGCGGCGCGGGCGTCAACACGGTCGACTACAGCGGCGACATCGCTGGCGTGATCGTCGATCTGGCCGCTGGAAACGCGACCGACGGCTGGGGCGGCGCCGACAGCCTGGTCAATTTCCAGAACATCATCGGCTCGGCCTTCGCCGATGTACTAACAGGCGACGGCTTCGATAACGTGATCGTCGGCGGGGCAGGAAACGACACCATCGACGGCGGCGGCGGCACCAACACCGTCGACTACAGCGGCGATCCCGGGCCGGTGAGCGTCGATCTCAGCGCCGGAACGGCGACGGACGGCTTCAGCGGCGCCGATAGCCTGGCCAATATCCAGAACATCATCGGGTCGGCCTTTGACGACCTGCTTAGGGGCGACGCGGTCGACAATTCCATTTTCGGCGGCGACGGGAACGATACGCTGATCGGGGCCCCGGGAAATTACACCATCGGAGGCGATACGCTCGATGGCGGCGCGGGGATCAACACCGTCGACTACAGCGGCGATCCCCTCGGCGTGACGGTCAACCTTGCCGCCGGAACGGCCTCGGACGGCTCGGGCGGCGCGGACAGCCTGGTCAACATCGAGAACATCATCGGTTCGGCTTTCGGCGACATTCTGGTCGGCGATGGCGGCGACAATGTGATTGTCGGCGGGGCCGGAAACGACAGCATCGACGGTGGCGGCGGCGTCAACACGGTCGACTACAGCGGCGATCCCGGGTCGGTGGCCGTCGACCTGAGCGCCGGAACGGCGACGGACGGCTATGGCTACACGGACAGCCTGGCCAATATCCAGAACGTCATTGGCTCGGCCTATGACGACACCCTGAGCGGCAACAACGCTGACAACGTCCTGCTGGGCGGGGACGGGAACGACTCCTTCGTCGCCAGCCAGGGCAACGACACCCTCGACGGCGGCGCTGGGATCAACTCCGTCGACGTCAGCGGCGCGCCTAGCCCCTTCTTCGTCGACCTGAACGCCGGCGACGCCCACGATCAGTCCGGAGACAACCAGCATTGGGTGAACATTCAGAACGTCACAGGCTCGGCCTATGACGACACTCTGCTCGGCGATGGCAATGACAACTCCCTGTCCGGCGGCGCGGGCAATGACTCCCTGTCCGGCGGCGATGGCAACGACGCCCTGTCCGGCGGCCAGGGGAACGACACCCTCGACGGCGGAAGCGGGACCAATGTCGTCGACTACAGCGCCGACCCCGCCGGCGTCGTCGTCGACCTGAACGCCGGAACGGTTCCCGGCTTCGCAAAAATCCGGTTTCCTGCCGTCCTGCGCCGGATTATTCTGAGCAAGGCCACGCCCGGAGCGGGCAGTATTTTTCTCGATGATCTGCGCCTTGAGGGCCGTGTGAGTGCGGCGAGCAAGCTGGTCATTCGCCCGGTTTACGACGGGCTGTCGCATGCTCCCG
>CAIQDO010000093.1 GCA_903870555.1 uncultured Caulobacteraceae bacterium | reverse complement strand
GTGAAATCCTTTTTTCCTACCCGCGCGCCGGGGGTCTGCACATAAAGCGGCAGGGCCGGCCGCGCCGCCGGCGGCGGTGTGCGCGGGATGGCCCCGCGCCGGAACCAGTTGACCTCGTCGGGCAGGCAGATCGGCAGCAGGGAGCATCGCGGGCACTTGGGCGAATGATCGAGCGGCGGCGGGATGCGCCCCGACGCCACCGCCAGCCGCAGGGCCGAGGCGGCGCCGAGGGCCTCGGCGACCAGTTCCTCCGACAGCGGCACGGCGACGCGCTCGCGACTCTCGGCGAACCACAGGGCCCCTTCGTCACAAACATAACCGGCCTCGCGCAGCAGCAGGCCCTGGACCGCGACCTGCACCCGCTCGGGGGCGTAGGCGCCTTCGGCGACATGGGGCCGCTTGCCGACCTTGATGTCGACGGGGGTGACCTTGCCGTCCTCAGCCTCCAGCACGTCGATCTCGGCGGTCAGGCCGAGGCGTTCGGACGACAGCAACAGACGGCGGGTCTTGAGCCTGACGTCCTCGGTGAGATCGCCGGCCGCCGGCAGAGCCGGCGCGCGGCCGGTTTCGGTGGCGCCGTGGGCGCGCTTGCCGGCGGAGGTGTCGGCGTTGGGCGCCCATTCGCCCTGCGCCCATTCGAGAAACGCCAGTCTGGGGCAATAGACCCATTCGTTGACCATGCGGGCGGGGACGAGAAGGTCGTCCTCGCCGGCCGGTGGGGCGAGGAGGGGGAGTTCGCCCTGAACGGGGTGGGCGTAGGCGTAGGCGGTGTCGGCGTTGGCGTTGGCGGCGGGTTCGGCGTCTTCAACAGGCATGGCGATTGTCTCCTGGCCATGGAGACTTTCGTTCAAATGATTTTATATTGGTTAATTAAGACGACGAACGGGTTCATGTGCGCTTTATCACGCTGACAGTGTGAGAAAACTCACAGTGGTTCAAACGACGGCAATGTCGAAATCGCGGATGATCCTGGCCAGTTGTGGTCTCCGATCAATCAGGCGCGTCACACGCTTCGCGGTGACCTTATCGATCGCGCGGGCATATAGAGCGATGTTCCGTTTTTCGTTCAGGCGAGACGGGTACAGGACGCCATCGGGCGCCGCCGGATGATCGAAGAAGGCTTGCGACCAGAGTCTGGCGAGGGTCTGATCACGAGCGCCGACCACGTCGCCAGGCACCCCCAGACGCAGGCAGCCGTCACCGGTCAGGTCAACCAGCTGGAGGTCGGCCACGAGCTCGATATCCGCACAGGCATAGGTCCGCAGCTCCGCGAACGGCACAATCGGCGGTTCCAGCCTTGAGTCGCCGCGGTCGCGCAGCACGACCTCGGCGAACGCCACCTTGATGGAGGAGCCGAAATAGATGACGCCAAACCGGGCGCCGGTCGGATCACTGAACCGGCTGAGGCCGGGACCATGACCCAACGGGTTGGCGTGAACGGCGGCGTAGATGCGGCGCCAGATCGAGCCGGCGGGTTCAGCTCTCAGTGGCAAATGTCCGCCCGCGAACCCTGCCGGCGGTAGGGCGACGGACGCCATTCCTAAGCGAACGCGCCCGCCGAGACATTGCGCGCCGCACCGAGAACAGTCTCGGATCGCCCAGCCTTGAGAGCCTCAAGCCCGGTTTCGCCAGCCAATTCGTTGTGGCGGGCCAAGAGAAACCGGTAGACGGTCCAGGGATCGCCGCCCAGCATTTCAAACAGAGCTTTCAGGCCAGGCAGAGGCAGCCCTTGCGGCGTGACCTGCCAAATCGGAAACCGATATCCCCGCGTCGCGCCCCGCAGCCCCAGCAGCTCGCCCGTTCGGCGCTTCTGATTCACCGTTTCGTGGGACATGCCCACCAAAGGGCCGAAATCACGCGCGCAGATCATGTCGGACGCACTCAGAATCTCGGCGACGCGAACCGCGCCGCGAGCCCGGGCCGCCACAAGTTGCCGGTCGAGGGCGTCGCCCCGGGAAACCGGGGATGCGGTCGCGGGTTCAGCGGCGGGCCTGATCCTGATCGTCAGATCCATGGCTTCGCCCGAGCGCCCAGCCTGATCGGCGGCGTCCTCGACGCGCTTCAGAAGCGCGCGGACCCAGGCTCTCCTATCGCGAGACGTTTGGGCGGCGCCCGGTGTGATGACGAATTCCGCGGCGGACTCGGCGACGCCGACCAGAGGGACGCCGGCCAGAGGTACGGCGGTGGGACGGCGTCGATCAGGAGCCTTGGTCTTGGGGTGGGGGGCGAGCGGCATGCGGGACTCCGACGATGGCGACAAATTGGGAAGGTTCCGCAGGTTTGTCAAGTTCGTCAGGTCAGGTCGGGTCGGGTCGCTGTTGGCGGCAGGCGGGTTTGGAGCGAGCCTATTTCGAGGCCGCGAGATCACGGACGTATTGCTCCACCGCAATCTTCGCGGCACGTCGGATTGTCGCCAGCGGCGTCACGGGAGGGAACGGCGGCCGGTGAACAAGCCACTGCCAAAGTGGGACATCTTGCCGAGCAGCAGCGGTCCATCCACAGCGACAGCGAATGAGAGTCGCAGGTGCGCTCGCAGGCCGCCACGGGCGCCCTCGTTCAGCGACAGAACCTCCACCTCCGGCCTTGGCAGACACCGGCGGCTGGCTTCCTTCAGGACATCGGCAATCACCCACTCCCGACTATCCTGACCACGATTCGGGTGACGTGTCGGCTGATAGGCCGTTTGGGAGACCCAGACCCGGGCGGGAGCAAGCAAGGGACCATCGGCGCCCTGGGCGGCCGACGACAGGCGGAACAGGCCCTGGGTTCCGGCCCGAAGGGTTTCGAGGCCGTCAAGCGCCTCGGCCAGCCAGTCGAGCCGATCGCGATCATCACGCGACAACCCGACGCTTCGATCGGCGAGGTGCGGCGCGACGATCAGAAGGCGCGGCCGTTCGGGCACGGCTTCATCCAAGGCGTAGAAGAGATGAGCGTGTTTGCCACCGGAAGCGGGCGCCGATACGCGCTCCGCGACAGGCGTCGCATCGTGGCCGGTGAAAAAGGTCGGCAGAGACTGCCCGCGTTTCAGTCTGCGCCCGGAGACCGCTTGCGCCCGCGCCATCACCGCACGACGGAGCGCCCGGGTCATCAGGGCGGGGTCCAACGGAGCCGACGCCTCGAACTCGAAAACGTGCAGGCCGGAAGAGACGGTATCGACGGCGCCGCCCGGCGACGGGCGCATGACGCCAAGGCCAAGCCATCGTCCATTGCCAACCACGATCGGTCCGGCGACGGGACGCTGGAAAGTGATTTCGACATGGCGCAGTTCGCTCGCCAGAAAACGGTCCGCGTCGAAGCGATCGGCCCGCTCGCCTTTCAGATCGAAGGGCTCCCGCTGGATCCGCACTTCGATCGGACGTTCCTCAACGCCCGCGTGGCGCAAAGCCCGGACGATCACCCTCGCCCCGTTCGCTTCCGCGTCGGCTCTCTGGCTCCCGTTCTGTCCCTTGATGGCCGGAAGCGCCATGGGCGTGATGGTGCGCCAGACCCGCGCCGCCTTGCCCCCGCCGGCGCCATAGGCCTCGAACATCGCTCGGTCCTCGGCGGGGCCGAGCAGGATGCCGGTAAGTTCTCCATCGGCGTCGGCCAGTTCCCGGCCCGTCAACGCCCATTCGATATCCGCCGCCGGGATCGGATGATCAGGAGGGATCTCGACAAGCACGCGGCGAATGTCTGGATCGGTAAATGCGGCGCCGATCGACGGCAGCGGGACGATGCGAATCCGATTGGCCGCATCGCCCGGTCCCGCGCCGCGGCCGATCACGAGACGTTCAACCGCCTCAGGCCACACAGGACCCAAGGCGCGCACAAGCTGATCTCGCACGGCGGTCACCAGAGACGGCGCCTTCAGCAACGGCCAGCGGCGAAACCGGACCTTGCCCTCGATCGGTTGGAGTTCGAACAGCAGGTCGAGCGCAACGCGGTCGTACGAGACCAGACGGGCGTGCGCCTTGGGGGGCTGGCGAAACAGGGTCGCGGCCCGTCGTCCGACGCCGGTCTGTTCGAACCTCCCGCGGAATGCCTGATGACGCCTGCGCAGACTCTCCAGGCTGCCAGTTGTCGGGCATGGGGCAGTGGCGCCGCCGACACCGCCCAAGCGTGACGGCCGACGTGGCGCGGCGCCGTGCCTCAGGAGCCGGGCCTCGCCTTCCTCACGGTCCAGAACGTCCGCGTCGGCGAAGGCCGCGTCGACACCGTGGCC
>CAIQDO010000092.1 GCA_903870555.1 uncultured Caulobacteraceae bacterium | reverse complement strand
GCCCCAGGGAATCAGACTTTTCAAATCACCACAAACCGAGATGTGTGAACGCGGTAGCCCGGAGGGGGAGGAGAGCCTGATATCAGGCGTCGAACATGATCACCGAGCGGGCGATCTGGCCGGTCTTCATTTCGGTGAAGGCGTCATTGATCTCTTCGAGCTTGATGCGGCGGGAGATCATCTCGTCGAGCTTCAGCTTGCCCGCCAGGTACATGTCGACCAGCTTGGGCATGTCGACGGGGAAGTGGTTGGAGCCCATCAGCGAGCCCTGCAGCTTCTTCTCGCCGAGGAAGGCGTAGCCCGGCAGTTCGATGGTCTGGCCGATCGGGATCATGCCGATGATGTTGGCCGTGCCGCCGCGACGCAGCATGCCGAAAGCCTGTTCGGTGGTCTTCTTCAGGCCGACCGCCTCGAAGCTGTGCTGCACGCCGCCCTTGGTCATTTCCAGCACGGTCTTCACCGCATCGGCGTCGGCGGCGCAGACGAAGTCGGTGGCGCCGAAGTGGCGGGCCATGTTGTCCTTGGAGGGAGACATGTCGACGGCGATGATCCGGCTGGCGCCGGCGATGGCCGCGCCGTTGATGGCCGCCAGGCCAACGCCGCCGCAGCCGATCACCGCGACGGTGTCGCCGGGCCGGACATTGGCGGTGTGGAACACCGAACAGACGCCGGTGAGGACGCCGCAGCCGATCAGGGCCGCCCGGTCGAGGGGCATGTCCTTGCGGATGGCGACGCAGGCGTGCTCGTGGATCAGCATCATCTCGGCGAAGGACGACAGGTTGAGGTACTGCGTCATCGGGCCGGTCGGTTGCGACAGGCGGGGCTCCTCGTCGGCGTCGCGCTTGGTCTCGGGGCTGGTGCACAGGCTCATGTGGCCGGTCAGGCAGAATTCGCAGTGACCGCAGAAGGCCGACAGGCAGGTGATGACGTGATCGCCGACCTTCACGGTCCGGACTTCCGACCCGATCTGCTCGACGATGCCCGCGCTTTCGTGGCCCAGAACGGCCGGCAGGACGGTCGGGTAGGAGCCTTCGATGAAATGGAGGTCGGAGTGGCAGACGCCGGCCGCGACGGTGCGGATCAGCACCTCGTGCGGCCCGGGCTTGCCGATGCTGACGTTCTCAATCTGAAGCGGGGTTCTCACTTCGCGCAGGACGGCGGCCTTCATAGGTTCATCTCCCAATATTTATTGAATGCGTTTGCAGGGGCTTATCGCCGCTTCGGGAGGGGTCGCCAAGAGGAAATCCTCAGGCGCCGGAGCGCTGGCGGCCCGAAGGATCGTGTCGAAGGATCGTTGCTCGTGGCCGGTTGTCGTCCTAGGCTGCAATCCATGTACCGTATGGCTCTCCTGGCGCTGTGCGCCTTTACGTTGGCTTCCTGCGCCGAAGGTCCGGCTGGGCCAGGCCTCCCTGGCGGAACCGCATCCGAAGCCGCGCCCGCCTCCGGCGCGGTCTTCGACGCCAAGGATTTCGCCTGGTCGGTCAAGGCCGGATCGGCCGCCATCCAGGGGACATTGGCGTTCCACCGCGCCGCGTCGCGCTACAGTTGCCACGGCAGCGACGTCCTGCTGACGCCTGAAACGGCCTGGAGCCGGCGGCGGATGATCATCCTTTACGGGTCGGCCGGCGCGGCCTCCGCCCCCGTGTCGATCGTTCGCGCGCGCACCCCCACGGCTGGCGCGGGGGACTATGCCCGGTTCGTCCGGCGAACGACCTGCGACGACGCCGATCACTTCAGCTTCCGCGATCTTCCGGACGGATCGTGGTTCGTCATCACCATCGCCAAGCCGGTCGACGGCGACGGGGAAACCATGGCCGTGACCCGTCGCGTCCAGACCCACGGCGGCTCAAGCACCGTCACCCTGTCCTGAAGCGCCGAAGGGAACGATCGTGCCGAGACCCAGAGGGACCCGTGACGCCGACTATGCCGTGAAGCGGGGCGAATTGCTGCGTGGCATGAGCCGGCACATGATGCGCCGCTGTTCCCCCCGTCCGAGCCTCCGCGAACTGGCGTCAGCCGCCGGTGTCAGCGTTCCGACCCTGCGTCACTACTTCGGCGCCCGGCCACAGGTGATCGACGCGATCTTCGAGGACTGCCTGAAACTCGGCCAGGTTGGTCTCGACGCCCAGAAACGGTCGGAGAAGCCCTTCGCGGAATCGATCCGAGACTATGTGCTCGCTCTGATCCAGGCGATGCGCGCCGAACGGGATGTGCGCCTGGGCGACCTGATCGCCGTCGGCCTCGGCGAGGGTCTGCTCGATACGGCGGTCAGTCGCTCGACGCTGCGCCATATCCTCGATCCGACCGTCGCGGCGCTGGAAGCGCGGTTGCGGCTGCATATCGCCCGGGGCGAGATGATCGACACCGATCTGCGGGCCGCGGCGCTGATGCTGGTGTCGCCTTTGCTGCTCGCCGCGCTGCACCAGGACCAGCTTTGCGGCGCCGCGGAGACGCCAATGCCGCTTGAGGACACCGCCCTCGCCATCGGCGACGCCTTCGTCAGAGCCTATGGGGCCGACGCCCGGCAAGCAAAAATCGGATAGCCGCGCCTTGCGGCAGGTCCAATTTATTCTACATCTCGTATGAGATAGACATTGGAGCGGTCCGGCGCAAACGCGCCGCAGGGTTGGGGTTTTGGAATGTCGAATGTGAAGGCCCTTGGGGGTCACGCCACGCGATTGGTTGCGCCTGCGTCTCATGCGCGACCGAATCGCGAAGAGGCCGAGGCCGCCGTCCGCACTCTGATCGCCTGGGCGGGCGATGATCCGGACCGGGAGGGTCTGGTCGACACCCCGGCCCGCGTCGCCCGGTCCTATTCAGAGATCTTCGGCGGATACGACGAGGACCCGCGGCGGTTCCTGGAGCGGACCTTCGAGGAGGTCGGCGGCTATGACGACATGATCGTGCTGACCAACATCCGCCTGGTCAGTGTCTGCGAGCACCACATGCTGCCGGTCGTCGGGCACGTCCATGTCGGCTACCTGCCGCGCAACCGGGTGGTGGGCATCTCGAAGCTGGCGCGGGTGGTGCAGGGATTCGGCCGGCGGCTGCAGATCCAGGAGAAGCTCACCGCCGAGATCGCCAATGCAATCCAGGAGGTGCTCAATCCGCACGGCGTCGGTGTGGTGATCAAGGCCGAGCACAGCTGCATGACGCTGCGCGGCGTCAATACGCCAGGGTCGAGCCTGACCACCAGCAAGCTGCTCGGCGTCATCCGCGACGACCCGCGAAGCCGCGACGAGTTTCTGCGTATAGCCCAGGGGAGCTGAGGGAACACGCCCCCTCCACCGTCCGCTACGCGGCCGGTCCCCCTCCCCCGCTTTGCGGGTGAGGATAACAAAAACAATCTCCTAATCCTCCCCTGCGCGCAGCGCGGGGGAGGGGGACCGCCGAAGGCGGTGGAGGGGGCGATCCCTCAGTGAACGGCGGCCCGGCCGATCTCCAGGCCTTCGCCGCCACTGCTGACCTGGATCACCGATCCATCGGTCAGTTGTCCGGCCAGCAGCTTCTTGGCGATCGGATCGACCAGTTCCTTCTGGATCACCCGCTTCAGCGGCCGGGCCCCATAGACGGGATCGTAGCCGCGCTCGCCCAGCCAGTGCAGGGCGCTGGCGTCGAGGTCGAGGGTCATCCGGCGGCTGTCGAGCAGCTTCTCGACGCGCTTGAGCTGGATGCGGACGATCGAATCCATCTGGTCGCGACCGAGGCGCTTAAAGAGGATGATTTCGTCGATCCGGTTGAGGAACTCCGGACGGAAGTGGCGGCGGACGACGTCCATCACCATGGGCCGGACGGCCTCGGTCTCGTCGCCCTCGCCTTGCCCGGCCAGGAATTCCGAACCCAGGTTCGAGGTCATGATGATCAGGGTGTTGCGGAAGTCCACGGTCCGCCCCTGCCCGTCCGTCAGCCGCCCGTCGTCGAGCACCTGAAGCAGGACATTGAACACGTCCGGGTGGGCCTTCTCGACCTCGTCGAACAGCACCACCTGGTAGGGCCGACGGCGCACGGCCTCGGTCAGGGCCCCGCCTTCGTCATAGCCAACGTAGCCTGGAGGCGCCCCGATCATCCGGCTGACCGAGTGCTTTTCCATGTATTCGCTCATGTCGAGCCGGGTGATGGCCGCCTCGTCATCGAACAGGAATTCGGCCAGGGCCTTGGTCAGTTCGGTCTTGCCCACGCCCGTGGGGCCGAGGAACAGGAACGAGCCGATCGGCTTGCCGGCGTCCTGGAGGCCGGCCCGAGCCCGGCGCACCGCGTCGGAAACCGCCTCCAGCGCCTCTTCCTGGCCGACCACGCGGCCTCGCAGGGAGTCTTCCATCCGCAGCAGCTTGTCGCGTTCGCCTTCGAGCATCTTCTCGACCGGCACGCCGGTCCAGCGCGACACCACGCTGGCGATCTGTTCGGCGTCGACAACCTCGGGCGTCAGGGAGTCCTTGTCGGCGGCGGCGTCCTCCTCGGCGAGGCGGCGCTCCAGGCCGGGGATCTCGCCATAGGCGATTTCCGAGGCGCGTTGCAGATCACCGCGCCGCTGGGCGGCCGAAAGTTCAACCTTGAGCCGTTCGAGGGCCTCGCGCGCCTGGGCGGCGTGGCCGACCTTCTCCTTCTCCGACCGCCAGCGGGTGGTCATGGCCTCGGAGCGGACCTCCAGGTCCTCGAGTTCCTCTTCCAGCTTCTCGAGACGCTGCTTCGAGGCGGTGTCGGTCTCCTTGGTCAGGGCTTCGCGTTCGATCTTCAGCTGGATCGCCCGACGATCGATCTCGTCGAGCTCCTCGGGCTTGGAGTCCACCGCCATGCGCACGCGACTGGCGGCCTCGTCGATCAGGTCGATGGCCTTGTCGGGCAGAAAGCGGTCGGCGATGTAGCGGTTGGACAGGGTCGCCGCCGCGACGATGGCCGCGTCCGAGATGCGCACGCCATGGTGCGTCTCATAGCGCTCCTTCAGACCGCGCAGGATCGAGACCGTGTCCTCGACGGTCGGTTCGCCAACAAACACCGGCTGGAACCGCCTTGCCAGGGCGGCGTCCTTCTCGACGTGCTTGCGATATTCGTCGAGCGTGGTGGCGCCGACGCAGTGCAACTCGCCACGCGCAAGGGCGGGCTTGAGCAGGTTGGAGGCGTCCATCGCCCCGTCGCTCTTGCCGGCGCCGACCAGGGTGTGCATCTCGTCGATGAACAGGATGATCGAGCCCTCGGCGGCGGTCACTTCGTTGAGCACGGCCTTCAGCCGCTCCTCGAACTCGCCGCGATATTTCGCGCCGGCGATCAGGGAGCCCATGTCCAGGGCGAACAGCTTCTTGTCCTTCAGGCTCTCGGGCACGTCGCCGTTGACGATGCGCTGGGCGAGGCCCTCGACTATGGCGGTCTTGCCGACGCCGGGCTCGCCGATCAGCACCGGGTTGTTCTTGGTGCGGCGGGCGAGAACCTGGATGGTGCGGCGAATCTCCTCGTCGCGGCCGATCACCGGGTCGAGCTTATGGTCGCGCGCCTTCTGGGTCAGGTCCTGGGCGTAGCGTTTGAGGGCGTCATAGCCCTCCTCTGCCGAGGCGCTGTCGGCGGTGCGGCCCTTGCGCAGGGTCTTGGCCGCGTCTTCCAGCGCCCCGACCTTGGCGCCGGCGCCGCTCAGCGCCTTGGCGGCCTCGCCACCCTCCTTGGCCAGGGCGATCAGCAGCCGCTCGGTGGTGACGAAGGCGTCGGACGCCGCCTTGGCGTCGGCCTCGG
>CAIQDO010000091.1 GCA_903870555.1 uncultured Caulobacteraceae bacterium | reverse complement strand
GACCGAATGCAGCAGCCGGGCGATCTCGCCGCTGTCGGGCGGATGGCGGAACACCGGCAAGGCGAAGGTGGCCTCGGTGACGAACACGTCGCAGGGGACCGGCTCGAAAGGCGGGCACGTCGGGTCGCGCCGGCGCTTGTAGTCCCCCGAGACGGTGATGGTCAGGCCTTGCAAGCGCACCGTCGCCTGGGCCGAGCCCAGCACATGGCCGGCCGGTGTCAGGGTGACGGAGACGCCGTCGCGTGTGGCGGTCTCGCCAAAGATCAGCGGCTGCGTCGAGCCTGCGAAGTCCGGCCCGTAGCGCACGGCCATGATCGCCAGGGTCTCCGCCGTGGCCAGAACCCGGCCGTGGCCGGCGCGGGCGTGGTCGGCGTGGCCGTGGGTGATCACCGCCCGGTCGACGGGCCGCGTCGGGTCGATCCAGAAATCCCCTGGCGGGCAGTAGAGGCCGCCGGGGCGGGGACAGAGGAGTTCTTGCGGTCTGAGCATGGGGACGGGCGGTTTTTACCACAGCCTTCGCGCGGGCGCCGCCGACCTGTAGCCGCGCGCGCCGGAATGTCCCTATAAGAGCCGATGACGTTTGATCACAACGCCCTGGCCATGATCGGGGCCCGCATGGCCCAGGGAACGCCGCAGGCGGCGGCGCTGAATTTCCGGCTGGTCTCGGTGGGGGCGGAGGGAGCGGCCATGGCCGTGCCCTGGCGTCCGGAACTGGTCGGCGACGCCGAGACCGGCGTGATGGCCGGCGGGGTGATCACCACCCTGCTCGATCACGTCTGCGGCCTGTCGGTGTCCTGCGCGGTGATCGCCGCCGACGGCGGCTTCATGGAATATGGCATGGCCACGCTCGACCTGCGCATCGACTACATGCGCCCGGCCGAGCCGCGGCGGGAGGTGATCGCCATGGCCCGCTGCTACAAGCTGACCCGTTCGATCGCCTTCGTCCGCGCCAGCGCCTACGAGGACGACGAGAGCAATCCCGTGGCCACGGCCCAGGCCGCCTTCGCCTTCACCGGGCCCCGGCCGGCGGCCAGATCCGAGTCGGGAGCCGCGGCATGAGCGACTCCGCCGCGCCCCAGACCCGCGAGGAGCGCCTCGCCGCCCTGCTGGCCGAGACCCCCTACATGGGCTTTCTGGGCATGACCGCCGACCTGGCCGGCGACGAGATGACCGCCGTCCTGCCCTTCTCGCCCCATCTGGTGGGCAACATCATGCTGCCGGCCCTGCACGGTGGCGTGCTGGGGGCCTTCCTGGAGATGACGGCGATCTGCCAGTTGGTGGTGCGCGAGCCGCTGCGCCGCCAGCCCAAGACCATCGACGTCACCATCGAATACCTGCGCCCCGGCCGCGCCCAGACCACCTATGCCCGCGCCGACGTGCGCAAGGTCGGCCGCCGCATCGCCAATGTCCACGTCGAGGCCTGGCAGGACCAGCGCGCCAGCCCCGTCGCCGCCCTGCGCGGCCACTTCCTCCTCAGCCTGCCGGACGACGCGTGAGGGGACGCGTCTGTCCCAGTCTGGTCACCCCTCGCCTGACCCTCG
>CAIQDO010000090.1 GCA_903870555.1 uncultured Caulobacteraceae bacterium | reverse complement strand
GTCGTTCGCGCTTCTGAACTGTCGACAACCGCGCAGGTGGCATTCAATACCTACGATCTGGGGGACGCCGGTCCAATCGCCAAGCTTGCCCCGACTTCCCTGGTCTTCGGCGCGTGGGACAGTCGCGATACCCAAGTCAAGCTTCCCCGCGTCGTTTCTGCGGTCATCCGTGCCTGGGACGTCGATGTTTTGACCCGCTCGGCCCAATACACACCAGCGGCCAACTATTCGGACCTTCAGGTGTTCAGCGCGGAGGAAGGCGCCAAGGCGACCAACGACGCAAAGAGTCCCCTGGCCCAACGCGGTTTCGTCCATGTCCCCGCTGTGGGGTCACACGGCGGTGTGGTCGCTCGTGGCGGGATCTGGCGCGAGGTCACGGTCAATCTTGTCGCGCTTCGCCAGCTTGGTGGAGAGAACGGCGAGGCCTTACGGGCCTACATCCTCGGGCTTGCCTTGGTCGCCGCCGCCGAGCCCCAGGACGGTTTCCTGCGTCAAGGGTGCCTGCTGACTCTGGACCCCGATGCGCCTTCGCATTGGAATGAAGTCGCCCGCACCGGCAAGAGGCGGGCCATCGACTTGACGGGCGACGTCGCCTTGGCCTTCGCGCGCGCCGCCGCCGGAGGGTTCGGGGTAGGCCCTTCGATGTCGGTCGCCTTCGATCCCGCCAAGGCCAAGAAGGACGTCGCCAAGAAGGACAAGTGAGACTGCGAGTGAACGCTGGGCGGATGGCGAGGAGCGGAAACATGGGCGATCGCACGCTACTGATCGAGGTGCGCTGGCCGGACGGCCGCTTTCATGGGGTCCGCGAGAGCGACGATCGCGGACGCGGCGCGAGTCCGTTGGTCGGCGAGTGGCCGCCTTCACCCTTCCGCCTGTTTCAGGCCCTTGTCGCGGGAGCCTATGGCGGACGATGGGCCACCGAGGATCGGGCGGCGAAGGACGAGGCGTTCGCTTGGCTTGAGGCGCTCGATCCGCCCACGGTCTCGGCCGCGCCGGCCAGCGCCCTCCAGCCGGTCACCTATTTCGTTCCTAATAACGATCTCGACGCCAAGGGGGGCGACCCCTCTCTGCTCGCCACCATTCGGGCGTCCAAGACGCTGCGCGCGAGTCTGTTCGATTCTGATCGGCCGGCCACCTACCTTTGGACCTTTACCGGCGATGACTCTGCCGCCCGACGTATCGCCGATCTTGCCGGCCGGCTCCATACGCTCGGCCACGGTGTCGACGCGGCCTTCGCCGACGCGGATGTTCTGGGCCGTGAGGAAGGCGAGGCCCGGCTCCTGAGGCACGGCGCCGCGCCACGTCGGCCGTCACGCTTGGGCGGCGTCGGCGGCGCAACGGCCCCATGCCCGACAACTGGCAGCCTGGAAAGCTTGCGCAGGCGTCATCAGGCGTTCCGCGGGAGGTTCGAGCAGACCGGCGTCGGACGAAAGGCAGCAACCCTGTTTCGCCAGCCCCCCAAGGCGCACGCCCGTCTGGTCTCGTACGACCGCGTTGCGCTCGACCTGCTGTTCGAACTCCAACCGATCGAGGGCAAGGTCCGGTTTCGCC
>CAIQDO010000089.1 GCA_903870555.1 uncultured Caulobacteraceae bacterium | reverse complement strand
GATGAAATAGATCATCGCGCCCGGCGTGGCGTAGAACAGCGCGATGTCGGGCTCTCCCAACTTGCCGGCGGCCAGCGGGCCGACCGCAAGCGCCTCGTATTGGCCGTCAGGCACACAAGTCATCGCCGCCTGGTGAGCGGCGGCGTCGGGCTGGGTCTTGAACCACACGCCGGTCATGTGCTGGCCGGAATACCATTCGTCGGTCTTGGCCCCGCCGAGTCCCACCACCGCCCGGCACTGGGCGCCGACCAGATCATCTGCGGTGATCCCCACCGTCCAGCCGAGCCGCGAGGCCTGACCCACCACCTGATCGAGGGTATGAATGGCGCCTGGGCGGCGGATGCGCGGGATGGCCTCCATCTCCGCCCGCTGCGCGTAAAGCTTCATGGCGAACGGGATCGACCTCAGCTTGAGCAGGGATTCGAGCTCGTCGGCGACGGAGGCCCAGTCGTGGGTCGGCTCAACGGCGGTGTCGGTCATGGCGCATGTCTCCCTGTCGGCGCCGCTGCGTGCGCCCCAGGTTCAGCGGACCGCGCCGAGGCCTCGTCGTCAAGCCATGACGGCAAGACGCGGCATAGGCTAGGATCACGGGAATCCAACCGGAGCCTCTCATGCGCCTGCTTCCCGCCCTGCTCGCCTTCAGCCTGTTGTCGGGCGCCAGCGCCGTCGCCCTGGCCGGTCCGCCCGCCAGCCTGCCGGCGGCGATCTACACCGACCCCGCTCCTGACGCCGCCCACCCGGCGCGGATGGAGGTGCTGCACATTCCCAGCGGCGGGGTGGAGATCAATGGGGTCGCCTATCTGGCCGCCGGACCGGGGCCGCATCCGACGGTGGTGATCTGCCATGGCCTGCCCGGCAACGAAAAGAACCTGGATCTGGCCCAGGCGATCCGCCGCGCCGGCTGGAACGCGGTGACGTTCAACTATCGCGGCTCCTGGGGCAGCCCCGGCGTGTTCCGCTTCGGCCAGAACCCCGAAGACGCCGAGGCGGTGCTGGCCTATCTGCGCGATCCCGCCCATGCCGCCGCCCTGGGCGTCGATCTCGGCCGGGTGGTGATCCTGGGTCACAGCATGGGCGGCTGGGTGGCCATCTCCACCGCCGCCCATCACCCCGAACTGGCCGGGCTGGTGACCTATTCGCCGGCCGACATGGCCCGGTCGGCCGCCGCGCCGGAGGCCATTCGCGTCAGGCTGATGGCCGGCAACATGGAAGGCCTGGCCGGCGTCACCGCCCAGAGCATGGCCGCCGAGGTTGTCACCGGCGCCGAACCCCGGTCGTTCGCCAAGGCCGCCGACGGTCTGGTGAAGACGCCGTGGCTGGCCCTGACCTCCGACGACGGCCTCGCCCCCGACACCGACGCCCTGGTGGCGGCGGTGCGCGCCAAGGGCGGGACGCGGGTCGAGACCGGCCACGAGGCCACCGACCACGGCTGGAACGACCACCGCATCGCCCTGGAGGCCCGCGTGATCACCTGGCTGCAGGCGCTGAAGTAGCCGCCGACGGCGGCGGCGGTGGCGCGACGAAGGCGCCGATCGGGCCCGGGAACTCCACCGGGCTCTCGGCGCCGCTGGCGGCGATGGCGCTGACACCGAAGGTGAAGTCGTCGATATTGACGCCCGGCAGGGTCAGGGTCATGGCAGAGGTCACGCGGCTCTGGGCCGGCGCCCATTGCGACGCGGTGGTCTCGCGCCACCACACGCGGTAGGCGACCGCCCCGGCCGACGCCGACCAGGACAGGACCGTATCGGGCGTCACGGCGCCGGTGAGTTTCAGGTCAGCCGGCGGCGCGGGGGCCGCGGCCAGGGCCGCGAGGGTGGCGACGTTCATCCGTGTGACCTTGGCCAGGTAGGAAAAATCGACGCCTTCAAGCACGTCGCCATAGGCCCGGTCGTTCTCGACCCGCACGTCCTGGTGCTGGCGGTCATAGATTTCGTCGGCCTCGGTGACGCGCACGGCGGTGAAGCCCGCCTCCTGCATCGGCGCCTGGTCGCCGCCGCGGCCAAAACGGTCGGCGCGCAGGATCATCCGCACATGGAGGTCCGGCGTCGCGGTCTCGGCCACGCGGGCGATGTAGCGGGCGAGATTGCGCGACGCCGAGTCGCTCTCGCCACCGGAGCGGCGACGGATGGCGGCCTCGGCCGGGGTTCCCGGATATGCTCCGGTTTTCGCGCCGACAAGAGCTTCAGGCAGAGCTGTTTTGGGGCTGTACCGCACGCGCCAGGCGTCCGTCCCGGTCTTTTTTGCGAAGCTGCGAAACGCGG
>CAIQDO010000088.1 GCA_903870555.1 uncultured Caulobacteraceae bacterium | reverse complement strand
TCTGGCGGTCGGTCAGGGCGGCGCTGACCTGGCTGGCGGTCAGGGCCAGCAGCCGCGCCTCCTGCACGTCGGCGGTGACCGCCGCCAGCCGGTCGGCCAGGTCGCGCCGGTCCTGAACCGTGCGCGGATCCTCGATCACGACCCCGGCGGCCGGCGGCGGCGGGCCGAGCTGCGCCTGGCGGGCCTGGATGTCGCGCAGGCGCGGCGTCAGGGCGGCCAGGGCGACGGCGAGCCTCGCCTGAATCGGCGGTATGGCGGAAAGCCGGGCTTCGATGTCGGCGTCGGACAGGGTCTTGGTGTTCAGGCCGGCGGTGACGGCGCGCAGGTCGTCCTTGGCCTGGGCGATCGTCGCCTGCGGCGTCGCGATCGTCGCCGAGGTCGGCGCGGCGGCCTGGGCGGCGCCCGGGATGGCCAGGGACAACGCCAGGCAGAGCAGAACGACGAATCGCACCATGTCTTCCTTCGATCGCCTGACGGTCGCGGTTCGACCTCTCTTCTTCTAGACTAGGCTATGGCCTGGCGCGATGGCGCCGATATCGTCGAGGACGCCGTGAGTCTGCTGATCATCGACCGACACACCGTCCGCGAGCTGCTGCCGATGGCGGCCTGCGTCGACCTGATGGACGAGGCGATGAGCGCCCTGTCCTCAGGCCGGACGTCGCAGCTGCTGCGCCAGATCCTGCCGTTGGGCGGCGGCGCGGCGTTCGGGGTGATGCCGGGGGCGTCGCCCGAAGGCTTCGGCGCCAAGCTGATCAGCGTCTTTCCCGGCAATTTCGCCAAGGGCCTGCAGTCGCACCAGGGTTTCGTCGCCCTGTTCGACCCGGCCTCCGGCGCGCCGGTCGCCATTCTCCATGCCGGCGAGATCACCGCCATCCGCACCGCCGCCGCCAGCGCCGCCGCCACCAGGGTCCTGGCCCGCCCCGACGCCTCCCGGCTGGCGATCCTCGGCTATGGCGAACAGGCCGAGACTCACGCCCGCGCCATCGCCTGTGTGCGCCCCCTGACCGCCATCACCGTCTGGGGCCGGTCGTCCGACAAGGCGGAGGCGTTCGCCGCGCGGCTCCAGGACGAGATCGGGGCGCCGGTGACGGCCGCCGGTTCGGTGCAGGCCGCCGTGGCCGACGCCGACATCGTCTGCGCCGTCACCGCCTCGGCTCAGCCGATCCTGCAGGGCGGCTGGATCGCCCCCGGCGCCCACGTCAATCTGGTCGGCTCGAGCACGGCGGCGAATCGGGAGGCCGACGACGCCCTCGTGGCCCGCGCCCGGCTGTTCGCCGACCATCGGGCGGGCGTCCTGGCCCAGGGCGGTGAGGTGATCCACGCCATCGCCGCCGGCCTGATCGACGAGAGCCACCTTCTTGGCGAGATCGGCGAGGTGATCGCGGGAACGAAGGTCGGCCGCCTCACCGACCAGGATGTCACCGTCTACAAATCCCTCGGCGCCGTGACCCAGGATCTCTACAGCGGCTGGGCTGTTTATCGCCGGGCCCTGGCTGAGGGACGCGGGACGGCGGCGCCGT
>CAIQDO010000087.1 GCA_903870555.1 uncultured Caulobacteraceae bacterium | reverse complement strand
TGTACGGGGCCCTGAGTTCGCCGCGCCCCGCGTGAGCGGGCGGACGCCTGGAAAATCACGATTGCGCCCGGGCCGCTGATGGGGCCGGACGGTAGTTGACGGGCTGGCCACATTTCGGCCGGATGTGTCGGCGTCGCAGACCACGCGAGGCTAAAGGGCCAAAAATTGTGTCAAAATGTTAAATTAAATTCCTTATATTTTCAGTCTTCCCATGTAACGAATTTTCATAAACCAAATTGATATTGCGACTGCTTCGCCAACCGCTTTCCTTATTGAACGGCAGGTTGAGTAAAATTCATTTCAGTCCGCCTGTTAAATGCGCCATTTTGGTTTTTTACATTGGTCTTTTTGTCGCACCTTCGCTTTTTGGGGTTTTTCAGACAGGGTTGGTGATAGGCCTGCGGCGACAAGGCCTTGGCGTCGTCAACGCCTAGTGAAGCTAAGAATGAGGGATAAGCCATGACCACCATCACTGTCGGCACCTCCGCCCAACTTACCGCGGCGCTGAAAACGGCGGTTTCCGGAGACACGATCAAACTCGCGGCCGGGAACTACTCCGGGTTGTCGATTTGGAACGTCAATACCGGGGGTAATGTCACGATCACGTCGGCGGACCCGGCCAATCCCGCGACGCTGACCGACATGCACATGGTTCAGTCCAGCGGGCTCACCTTCAGCAATCTGGTCATGTCAACCGCGACGACCCCCGTCGGCCCCAGCGGCCCCGCCTTGACGAACGGCTTCGTCGTCGACACCTGTTCGGCGATCACTTTCGACACCGTGACCGTCGCAGGAAGCGCCACCAGCACCCTGAGCAGCGCTATCAGCGGCCTGTTTATCATCAACAGCAAAAATTGCGCTGTGAGCAATTCGACCTTTTCCTACCTTCAGAACGCCATCACCAACCTCAATAATACTGGCATGACGATAACGAATAATGCGATTTCGTATATATATGGCGACGGAATTGACAATGGCGGCTCTTCGAATGTCAATATATCGAATAATTTTTTCACCAATATGTATATTGATTCAACAAATCCACAACATCCAGATTGTATTCAATTTTGGACAACTAACACAAATTCATCAGCCAGCAACATAACGATATCGAATAATACATACATTCGCGGGGCGAACGGGAACCCGTCTCAATTTATTTTTCTGACGGATCAAGTCGGAAACCTACCCTATAGTAACGTCACGATAACGGGGAACACTGGCACGGGCGCCGCATATAACGGCATTACCCTCGATCATGCGACCGGCGTCGTAATGGCGAACAATATTCTTACGTCTTATCCGGACCGTTTGAGCTTTATCGAACTGTCGTCTAGCAGCAACGCCCAGTTTTATAACAATGTTGCCGCTTCCTATGTCACTTTTGGCAACAGCAACACAACGATTTCCGGCAACATCACAAACGCCACGGTGAATTTCGGTGGTGCGTCCAGCCCCTATCCGTCAAACGCGTCGGGATCTGGCGTCCAAATCGCCAGCGCGGGTGTCGCGGGCTATAGTGGACCCACGCCCGGGTCCAATGGCGGATCCGGCTTCGCCGGTGGCACGGCCACCGCCGACTCCGAGACCGCGGGCCAAACCAGCAACGCCGCCACCGCCCAGGGCGGCGCCGGCGGCGCCGGCGGGTCGGGCGCCAACGCGGCGATCAGCCCGACCACCCACCTCTACACCGGGGCCGGCGGGACGGGAGCCGCGGGCGGACAGGGCGGGACCGCCACCGCGACCGCGATCGCCAACACCCCCACCGTCGGCGTGGACGCCGCCACCGCCAATGCCAAAGGCGGCGACGCCGGCCAGTCCGGCGCCGGCGGGGCCGGCACAACCACCGGCGCCAGCGCCACGGGCTGGACCGGAGCCTCGGCGACCGCCACGGCCACGGCCACCAACACCCTCGGCGCGGCCACGGCCAGCGCCTTCGGCATAGGCGGCGCCGGCGGCGGCGCGGTCCAGACGGGCTATTCCGGCGGCGCCGGCGGTGGGGCCGTCGTCACGGCCCAGGCCAACGGCCTCAATCAGGCCTCGGCCACCGTAGTGAACACCGGCGGGGTCGGCGGCGACGGCCAAGGGGGTGCGATCGCGGGCGGCGGCGGCTGCGCCATCGTCAACAACGCCGTGTCGGGGTCGACCAACGGCGGGACGCTATCCCTGAGCCAGACGGCCATCGGTGGAATCGGGGGCGCCCAGGCCCAGGGACTCGGTGTCGGCGCGATGGGCGGGACCGGGGCGTCCACCCTGACCTTCAACGACGCCGTCAACCCGACCCGCAGCCTTACTGTCCAGGGAGCCGCGATCGCCGAGGCCGCCGCCGCCGGCGTCGGCGGCAAGACGGGCGGGACGGCCGGGGGCGCGTGGGCGACCGCGACCATCACTGGCTCGCGGTCGGTCTCATCTCTGGCCCAGGCGACGCCTGCCGACACCAGCGCGCCGAGCGGAGGCGCGGGCTTCGGCGGGGCCGGCGGCGAGGGGGCGAGTTCAGGCGCCAACGCCACCGCCGCGAGCACCAACACCCAGGCCGGCGATCACGTCACCGCCCTGGCCAATAGCCTCGGCGGCGCCGGCGGCGGCGCGACCGGGGCCGGTGTCGCCGCCGGCGCCGGCGGGTTGGCCGCGGCCACCGCCAAGGCCCAAAGCACCGGCGCCTCCGTGAGCCAGGCGATCGCCAATGCGACCGGCGGCGCCGGCGGTGTCGGCGCCGGCGGGGCAAGCGGAGGGACCGGCGGAGTCGCATCTCTGATCAACGCGGTGACGGGTTCTACCGTCGGAGGCTCGTTGACGCTGGTTCAGAACGCGGTCGGCGGCCAGGGCGGCGACGGCGCCGCCGGCGGGGTCGGCTCGGCCGGCGTGTCCATCCTCACCTTCAACGACCTGACCAATTCGGCGCGGAGCGCGGCGATCGGCGGGCTCGGAACGGCCTTGGGCGGGGCTGGCGGCGACGGGACGACGGCGGGGCTGGCCGGCACGGCGGAAGCCCAGATCGACCTGACCGGCGGCCAGTCCGTCACGGATAAGGCGGTCGCGATTGGCGGTCACGGAGGCAACGCCACGTCCGGGCAGGGGTCGGCTGGCGGCTTGGCCAGAGCGAGGGCCGCGGCGACCGGCCCGAGCGCCACGGCGACGCTTCAAGCGGTTGGCGGCGCCGGCGGTTCCGGTGCGCAGGACGCGAACAACGTCCCCGTGGCGGGCGCGGTCGGCGGCGGAGGGGCTGGCGGGGCGATCAACCTCGCCCGGTCAACCGCCAACGGACCGCAACAGGCGGACGCCGAGGTCGTCGCCACGGGCGGAGCCGGCGGCGCCGGGGCCGGCGCCGGCAAGGCCGGCGGGGCCGGCGGCGGGGCCAGCGGCATA
>CAIQDO010000086.1 GCA_903870555.1 uncultured Caulobacteraceae bacterium | reverse complement strand
CTGGTGGTGATAGCGCGGCGCGTCGACCGCTTCCTGCAGCGGAACCTGGTGGTCGATCACAGCCACCAGGATCTCCAGCACCGTGCCGGGCGTCCCGACCCCGAGCCAGCCGGTGACGCCGCGGTCGGGAACGGCGTTTCCCTTGGCGTCGAGGGACATGTCGGCGCTGGCGGCGAGGGGCGCGCGCTCGCGGAAATTGATGAATTCGTTCCGGCCGTCGGCCAGGTGGATGAGCATGAAGCCGCCGCCGCCGATGGTGCCGCAGCAGGGGTGGGTGACCGCCAGGGCGTAGTCGACGGCCACCGCCGCGTCGATGGCGTTGCCGCCCTTGCGCAACACCTCGGCGCCGACGTCCGAGGCGTCATGCTGCGAGCTGACCACCATGCCCGAGGCGGACTCGGAAGCCGGGGGAGAGGCGGCCGGCGCGGGTGCGACGGTGAGCAGGGTCAGGGCGGCGACGGCAGGCGTGAAGACGGGAATCGAGGCTTTCATGCCCTCGCGCATGGCAGAACAGCGGCTCCCGCATCCAAATTCGCATCAAGGCCGGCCAAGGCGTGACCCTACGGGAGCTTTGCTTTAGGTTGTCCGCCGGAACGGACTCTTCCGCTGAAAACGCTCGGGGGACGCGTGGCGCACGAACTTGAAATCGCGGCGGGAGGGTCGGCCGCCTTCATCCTGAAACCAAAACCGCACCACAACCTGCCGCCCATCGGCACACCCTGCGCCAACTGCGCGACGCCGCTTGAGGGACCCTGGTGCTACGCCTGCGGTCAGTCGGCCGAGGATTTCCACCGCTCGATCGTACGGCTCGTTGGCGAGGTGATCGAGGGGCTGCTGCATTTCGACGGGCGGCTGTGGCGCACCCTGCCCGACCTGATGCTTCGCCCCGCCAGACTGACCCGGGCCTACCTCGACGGCCACAGGGCGCCACAGATCCCGCCGCTACGCCTGTTTCTCGTCGTCCTGCTCGGCATCTTCCTGATCGGCGGCGCCAGTGGCGGGGCAAAGCTGATCCAGGTCGGCAAACCCATCGCCGCCAAACCAGGCGGCAAGGAGGTGTTCACGGTCGGTCCGTCAAAGGCGTTCGAACAAATGACTCCGCAAGAGCGCGCCCAGGTCCAGGACAGCATCAACCGGATGAAGGTGACCGTGGCGGGCGACAAGCCGAGCCCCGCGGCGACCAACTGGCTGAAGGACCGCCTGACCCGCACCCTCGCCGACCCCGAGCGGTTTACCCTGATCCTGGAGCAATGGTCGGAGCGATTCGCCTTCCTGATGCTGCCGGTCTCCGCCCTGCTGCTCAGCCTGCTGTTCGCCTTCCAGCGGAAGTTCTACCTGTTCGACCACACCATCTTCTCGCTCCATTCCCTGTCGGCGATGGGCGTCGTCATCATCCTGACGATGGTTTCGAATTTGATCGTCGGCGACTGGGCGTGGCTGTTGCTGCTCCCCGCCCCCGTGCATCTGTTCGCCCACATGCGAGGCGTCTATCGCGCCAGCATTTTTGGAACCCTGTTGCGGATGGCCCTGCTGGCCTTCGGGTCTGTCTTCGCCGCCAGCGTCCTGGTGATCGGCCTGATCGCCGTCGGCCTTAACGGCATGGGCGGCTGAGTCAGGCCAGCGGGATTCCGCTCAGCGCCAGGTCGATGCGCCGCAAACCTTCGCGGGTCATGCCGATGTCTCCGGCCAGGCCGATGCGCATCCGGTCCGGCCGATCGAAGTATTGGCCGGGTACGACGGCGGTGTCGTAGTCGGCCTTCAGCCGCCGGTAGAAGCTCTCGGCGTCGCCGGCCCGCAGGCGCGGAAACATCGTGGTGCCCTGGTCGAGCATCACCTGGTCCAGGGCCGGATGGTCGCCGAGGATCTCGCGATAGGCGGCGCGGTTGGCGTCGAGCATGGTGTTCGCCCGGACGCGCAGGGCGGGAAGCCGGTCGAAAGCCAACACGCTCAGCCGCTCCGCCATGTGCGGCGGCACAGAGGCGAACAGGTCGTTGAGCCGCCGCATGTTCTGGGCCAGGTCCGCCGGCGCGAGGATCCAGCCACAGCGCAACCCGCTCAGGCCATAGGCCTTGGTCAGGCTGCTGGTGACGACAATATTGCCGTCGGGCCGGAAGGCGGTGCGCGCGACACCGTCCCGGAACATCAGTTCCAGATAAACCTCGTCGAGCAGCACCCGGGCGCCAACTCGGGCCGCGGCCTCGGCGATCGCCGCGATCGTCTCTGGCTCGGCCAGATCGCCAGTGGGATTATGCAGATTGGTCAGCACCACCAGCCGGGTCCGCTCGGTCAAGGCCGCCGCGACCGCGTCGGGATCGAGCCGCCAGCCCTCGCTAGGCAGACGCTCGAACCGGCGGATATTGGCCTGGAAGTAGCCGAGGGTGGCGGTGAGCAGTTCATAGGCCGGGTCCTCGACCAGAACCTCATCGCCCGGCGACACCAGGGCGGCCATGGCCAGGTGGTTGGAGAAGGAGGCGCCGTGAGCGGTCACGACATGATCCGGGGAGATGCCGAACCGCTCGGCGATCCGCTCGACCAGGGGGCCGTAGCCGTAGGAATTGGGGCCGTGCAGGGCGAAGTCGGACAGCTCCGGCGACAGGTCGGCCATCACGCAATCGGCAACGCCGCTGCTGGCCAGGGCGTAGGTCGCCCCGGAATCCTGCTTGGCGAACCGCATATAGTCCGACTTCAGATTGCGGGGCGGAACGGTCATGTGGCGGTGAGTCATAGGGCGATTTGGGGCTCCGGCATGCGCCGGCGGCGCCAGTAGAGGTAGGGCGGCACGCCCATTAGCAGGATCGCATAGCCGATCAGGCTATTGACCGGATAGGCCCAGAACGAGCAGCCGACGATGGCCAGGCAGGCGGCGATGAAGGCGGCGGTGGTGAAGGGATGCCAGGGCGCTCGGAAACCGGCCGCCGAGGCCGGCGCGCCTCGGGCTTCGCGCCACCTCAGCGTGAAAAGGCAGGAGGCGCTGACGGCGAAGAACAGGAAGTTCATCGACACCACATAGGACAGGATCTGGTCGTAGCCCCCCGACAGGGCGAGGACTCCCGTCCACGCCGCCTGCAGGATGATCGCCGCTGCGGGCGCCCGGCTGCCCTTGGCCACCGTGCCAATCCGGCGAAAAAACAGGCCGTCGCGCGCCATGGCGAAACAGACCCGGGGCGCCGTCAGCATCGACTGGCTGAGAAAGGCCAGGGCCGACAGGGCGATGGCGGCTGCGGCGAGCTTGCCGGCGGCCGGCCCGACCGACAACGCCAGGACGTCCGACGTCGGAGTCAGGGTCGTCCCGAGGGCCTCGACGCCCAACGCCCGCAGGCAGGCGATATTGACGAGGAGATAGAGCAGGATCACCGCCGCCACACCCAGCATCAGGGCCCGGGCGAGATTGCGCGCTGGGTCACGGATCTCTCCGGCGACGAAGCTGGCGGTCTGCCAGCCGCCGTAGCTGAACACGACGGGGATCATCGCCGCGCCGAACGCCTTCCAGAGGTTCGTCGGCGCGGCCGGCGCCGCTTGATGCG
>CAIQDO010000085.1 GCA_903870555.1 uncultured Caulobacteraceae bacterium | reverse complement strand
CTGCGGGGCGTGCCGGTTTAGGCGCAAACGCCGATCCTCGCCGCTTTGACATTCCAGGCCCCTCGGATCACACCGATGTGGGTCGTCTCCAACGCGCGCAGATGCGACTCCCTCACAAGAGCGCTTGACTTTCTCGATCGGACCCCACACGTTGAGTTCAGGCATGTCGACTTGCATTGCCGAATAAAACCCTAAAACCGGGCGTCACTAGACAAGAAACCGGAATGGAGGAAATTTTGGTCGCAATAGTCGATAGCGGTCCGAGTGCTCCCGCGATTTATCAAGACTGGCTAGGATCTTTGCCTGGTTTCGGCGCGGGGGATATTCAGAACAACCCCATTGTGACTATTGAAGGGGCTTGGCTCGACGAATTTACGCCGGACAAGGGAGCCCCGGAGCCCGAGACGTGGGTGCTGATGACCATCGGGATGGCCGCCGTTGGCGCGAACTTGCGTAATCGCCGTTCCGCCGTCGCGCTCGGGGCGCCGTCGGTTTCGACGGGGCGTAGCGCCTGACGCCCTTCAACGTCAGCCCCCAGGATTTCGCAATCGCCGCGTGAGTGGTCATGGGTGGTTCCGCCACCGGTTATGCGTTCGGATCAGTCGTCGAAACGCAGCCACCACAGATAATTGGCGCACGCGCAATCTAAACCCATGGTTTAGTCATGTTTTCGACCCCCAAGGTTTCGATGATCCGCTTGCAGGCGACCACGGCCTGTAATCTTGATTGCCGTTATTGTTATATCCCATCCAGCGTCAGACGGCGGGACCACGTCATGCCGATGACGGTGCTGCGGACGCTGCTCGATCGTTTGGTCGAGGAGGACCTGCTTGAGGATAAACTGACCATTTCCTGGCACGGCGCCGAACCCTTGATGGCGGGGCTGGAGTGGTACGAGACGGCCAACGGCTGCATCGCCGAGGCCTTGGGCGACCGGGTCGAGATTGACCAGGTGTTCCAAAGCAATGGCGTTCTCATCAATGACGCCTGGTGCGACTACTTTCTCCATACTGAAGCCCGGGTGGGGGTGAGCCTGGATGGCTCGGCGGCGCAAGACTCGGCGCGTGTGAACTGGGCCGGCCGTCCCTCGCACGCCCTGGCTCTGCGCGGCATCGACACGCTCAAGCGCCGAAACGTCCCGTGGGCGCTGCTGGCCGTCATCACTCGGGAGGTGATGGAGGACCCTCAGGCCTTCATCGACTTCGTGCAATCAACGGGCTGCGTCAATCTCGGTTTCAAGGTCGAGGAGACCAACGTCGGCCATCATAGTCGGCTTGAGCAGTCGTTAGATGTCGAAGATCTTTACGTGAATTTCGTCCAGACGCTTTGGCGCGCGTTTCCCGCCGATGGCCCGGCCTACGTTCGTGAATTTCAACGTTACAGAAAATTTCGCGATGCCAGGATGACGATGCAGACTCTTCCTGTGACGCTGATTCCTCTGCGGAATCTGACGATCGCTGCTAATGGAGACTTCACTATTTTTTCCGGCGAACTGTTGTTTCGTGAAGACGACCGTTTTGTTTTCGGCAACGTGATGGACGGCCCACTGCTGAACAGCCTCAAGACACAGCGCTTTCGCGATACAACCGCTGAGATGCTTTCCGGCGTGAAACGCTGCGCGGCGCAGTGCCGCCACTACCAAGCCTGTGGCTCCTTTTATATCAGTCAGAAATACGCGGAAGCCGGCACCTTCGATGTCGCCGAGACCCTGGCGTGCCGGCTCGAGGTTGGTGCGTTTCGGAAGGCGTTGGAGGGGGTCTGAGCGACGCTCCACGCGGGAACGAAACGCAGGCGGTATCGGCCTAGAGCGTCGTGCGTGATTCTTGAATCACGCTCGCCGCTCTAGATTTTTGATTTCGCATCGTCTTTGCGGAAAACCGGTTCCCACTTTTCCGCACGATGCTCTAGCCGCCAGAGGAAATGAAGCGCCTCTCAAGGATTCGGCGAACGCCAGCAGGCCGCTCCCCGGCAGGCCGAGGACTCCCGCGACTCATCATCCCCTGCCGGCGCCTGGAAATGGACCAGCGTCAGGACCAGCAGGATGGCCGCGCCCAGCAGGGGCAGGACGACGCCGTTGAACAGGGTGGTCGACCAGTAGAGGCGCGGGTTGATGCGGCGGGACAGTCGGGTGGTTCCGCCGCGTCCGGAATGGATGTGGCCGTTGCGAAGGGCCGCGCGCGCCTCAAGGACGCCGAACACGATCACCCACACGCCCAGCAAAAGCAGAAACAGTTCGCCAGCGCTCCTGAGGAGGTGATGGGGCATGGCGCCCCAATACGCTCAGTGCGGCGCGGCCCCAAGCCCCACGGTTCGCGCCAGATCGCGAGCGGCCTCCGCCGGACCAAGCTTGTGCGAGTCGCGGTCGACGCTGAAATTGGCCGCCTGCATGGCGGCGACAGGGATGGAGCCGATCAGCGGGGACAGCGCCTTGCGCAGCCGTGCGTCCTTCGCCGCCTTCGGCGACAGCAGGATCACCGCGTCGTAGGGCGGCAGGGCGCCCTTCGGGTCCGCGAGGATGACGAGGCGGTCGGCGGCGATACGTCCGTCGCTGGAGAAGGCCGAGATCACGTCCGCCTCCCCGTCCTCCAGCGCGCGGTACATGAAGGTCGGCTGGTAGGCGGTCTGCCGCGCGAAGCCCAGGCCATAGGCGTCGCGGATCGCCGCCCACTCCGGGCGCGACAGGAACTCGAGATCCGAGCCCAGTTTCAGGGTCGCCGCCCGAACGGCCAGATCGGCGAGGCTGGCGACGCCAAGGGCCTTGGCGCGGTCGCCCCGCATCGCCAGCACATAGGCGTTCTCGAAGCCGAGCGGCCCGAGCACTGTCACCCCGTCGCGGGCCTTTAGCGTGCGGGTGAGCCCGTCCAGGACGGCCGCGCGACCGGGGTTGTCCCTGCGGCCCAGAACATTGGCCCACAGGGTGCCGGAATAGTCGATGTAGACGTCGATCTCGCCGGAGGCGACGGCCCGATAGGCGGTCGCGGAGCCCAGATCCTCCTTCATCGTCACCCGTCCGCCGGCCGCCTTCAGCCGCGAGGCCATCATCTCGGCCAGGATGTACTGCTCGGAAAAGTTCTTGGCCCCGACCCTGTAGGTCGCCGCCGTCGAGACACCCATCAGCGGTGACAGGGCGGCGAGCGTCCCGACCATCAGGCCGATCGCCCCCGCCCAGATCCGCCAGGGCCGGCGCGCGCTCAGGCCCGACTCGATCAGGCCGAGCAGCTGGTCGGCCCCGAGGGCCAGCACCGCCGAGGCGGCGCAGCCGAACAGCACATAGACCCAGTTCTCGGTCTGCAGGCCGGAGAAGATGTAGTTGCCCAGCGAGGTCTGGCCGACCGGCGTGGCCAGGGTCGCGGCGCCGATGGTCCACACCGCCGCCGTGCGCAGCCCGGCCATGATCACCGGCGCGGCCAAGGGCAGTTCCACCCAGGTCAACTTTTGCAGGCTGGTCAGGCCCATGCCGTCAGCCGCCTCGGCGGCGGCCGGGTCGACGCCGCGGATACCGGTGACGACATTCCGCAGCATCGGCAGCATTGAGTAGAGCGTCAGGGCCATCAGCGACGGGGCGAAGCCCAGGGCCGGAAAACCGTGCCCGAACCAGCGCTGACTCAGGGCCGACAAGGCCAGCAGCAGCGGATAGAACATCGCCAGCAAGGCCAGGCTGGGGATGGTCTGAATCAGGCTGGCCAGGAACAGACTCGGCCAGCGCACGGCCGCGCTGCGGCTGGCGATCACGCCAAGCGGCAGGCTGACGGCGAGGCCCAGGCCGAGGGCGCAGAGGCTTAGCAGGACGTGCTGAGAGAGATAGCCCGGCAGCAGCGCCCAGGCGGCGGCGAAACGGTCATCCATGGGCTGGCGCCCCGGCGAGGGCCTCGAGCCGGCGGGCCTGCCGGCGCGGCGTCTCCATCAGGGCGGCGACCACCGGATCCGGATGATCGCGCAGCAGTTCGCCCGGCGCGCCGTCGGCCAGCACCCTGCCGGCGTCCATCACCAGGATCCGATCGGCCAGCAGCAGGGCCTCCATGACGTCGTGCGTCACCATCACCGTGGTCAGGCCCAGAGCGTCGTGCAAGGCGCGGTAATCGCGGCCCAGGGCGTCGCGGGTGACAGGATCCAGGGCGCCGAACGGCTCGTCCATCAGCATCAGGGCTGGCCCCGCCGCCAGGGCCCGGGCCACCCCGACGCGTTGGCGCTGACCGCCGGACAGCGCCGCGGGCAGTCGGCCCCCGAGTTCCGCCGGGAGGGCGACGAGCGACAACAGCTCGGCGGTGCGGGCGGCGATCCGATCGGCGTCCCATCGAGCCAGACGTGGGCCGACGCCGATGTTCTCCGCCACCGTCATGTGGGAGAACAGGCCGACCTCCTGGAACACATAGCCGATCCGGCGGCGCAGCGCGGCCAACGGCTGGTCCCCGACGGGCCGGCCGTCGACGCTGACCGATCCCGTGGTCGGCGAGGTCAGGCCGTTGATCATCTTAAGGGTGGTGGTCTTGCCGCTGCCCGAGCCGCCAAGCAGGGCGACGAATTGACCCCTGGCGATCGTCGTCGACAACGGTCCGACGACCCGCCGGTCGCCGTAGGCCTTGGTCACATTGCTGAAAGCGATCATCATTAGAAGGTAGCACTCCGCCGTCCAAGCCGCGAGCCGCCCTGACGCCGGAACCTGAGCTACAATGGGGAGCTTTCCCCCTATCACCCACGGGCGCCGCCAGACCGCGGTCACCAAAGTCGGAGGTCCGCATGGGCTTGGAACGGATCTCGGCGGACAGGGCTGAAACGGCGACCGCCGATCTATGGGACTCGCCCACGGACCGCTATCTCCGGGTCCGCGAGGCTTCGACGACGCTCGCCGCCCATCTGTCGCCTGAAGACCTGGGCGCCCAGTCGATGCCGGACGCCAGCCCGGCGAAGTGGCATCTGGCCCATACCACATGGTTCTTCGAGCAGCTGCTGCTGCGGCCCGCGCCAGGTTACCAACCCGTCGATCCGGCCTACGACGTGTTGTTCAACTCCTACTATGAGAGCCTCGGCCCGCGCGTCGCCCGCCATCAGCGTGGACTGCTGACGCGCCCGTCGGCGGCCGAGGTGATGGCCTACCGGCGTCGCGTGGACCAGGCGATGGTCGCGCTGCTGCAGGCCGGCGGTCCCCTGCCCGGCTCGCACGGCGCCTATCTGTTCGAGCTGGGTCTGCACCACGAGCAGCAACACCAGGAGTTGATCCTCACCGACCTCCTGCACCTGTTCGCCCAGTCGCCTCTGGCGCCGTCCTATGCCCCCCGCACGTCGGCCGGCGTCT
>CAIQDO010000084.1 GCA_903870555.1 uncultured Caulobacteraceae bacterium | reverse complement strand
TCGAATCAAGCCAACACCACCGCCCTCGTTTCTGGCAAGGTTGCCGCTCCCGCCGTTCGCGATCTCGATCTGGGCATCGTGCTGATCAACGACACCACTGTTGGTACGCCTTGGGGTTCGATGCGGATGCATCAGCGCGCGCCCCGCAGCCTTCAGTCGAACGTCGCGCGCTCCTAGGTCATCGCTGAACCGCACCTCTCATGCGGATCAAACGATCGAACGCGCTCATCGTCCTGCTGGAAAACGACCAGATCGTCTTTCACAACTTTCGGGTCCAGCAGACATTCTCGGCCAATCCGACAGCCCTCGAGATCCTCCGGCGCCTTGGCTCATGGACGGACATTGAGGCGCTGTCCGGACTCTTGCCCGGCTATTCCCGCGAGTCCATCGACAGCTCGGTCGATCGGCTCAAGGAGCTCGGCGCGATCATTGTCGAGGATTCCGAAGCCGCCGACCGCGAAGACGCGTTTGAACAATCTTGGCTCTGGGGACCGTTTACGGCGGCCTTCCACTTTGGCGGTCGAACGGGCGACTATCTCGCCGCAGAGGCCGCTGACAGCCTTCTCGTTCAGCAGGCGAAATATCTTCCGTCGCCTCCTCTCTTCACACGGAACACCCACCCCGGGACGGACGTCGTTCTGCCGGTGAGGGAGTCCGCCGCTGAGCCGTTCCGCACCATGGCGCGCCGTCGGACGATGCGGCGTCTGCGCGACGAGCCGATGACGGTCGCGGCGCTCGCGGACTGTTTCCAGTTCTCGATGGCGATCACCGACATGCTCGACGATCCCGAGATCGTGGACCTGCCTCTGAAGATGACTCCGTCGGGAGGCGGGAGAAATCCCTACGAGGCCTATGTCTGCGTCCGTAACGTCACCGGTGTGCCGCCGGGCGTCTATCACTACTCCGCCATGGAACACACGCTGGGCGCCGTCAAACCCGGTCCACCGCCGGCGTTTCCCGTACTGCTGGCGGGACAAACCTGGACGGAGAAGGCCGCGGCGGTGATCTTCCTGGTCGCCAATTTCGATCGCGCCATGTGGAAATACCACCAGCCGGCCGCCTACAACGCCACCCTGATCGAGGCCGGACATATCGCGCAGAACATCATGCTCGCGGCGACGACCCACGACCTGGTCGCCGATCCGGTTGGAGCCATGACGATCGAGGCGATCGAAGCGGCCCTTGGCGTCGGTGGGGTCACCCAGGCCGTGATCTACGCCCTCGTCCTTGGCGTACCCGACGAATCCTGACGGAGCCGCGCCGTCGGGTCAGTCGAGGAGTGCGGACAGACCGACGCTCTCCGGCGAAGCCGGCTCCAGCTTCCGGGTCATCACCCTCCCGTCTCTTGAATTCAGCTTTCGGACGTCTTGTCCGGTGCTGTCAGAGCGGGCGTGGCGGCCGGGCTCGCGATCGCCAAATGAGCCTTCAGCATCTCCAGGTCGTCCTCGACGGCATGGCTGTCGCGCAAGGCGGCGATTTCCTTCTGGTCACGGGTTCGCTTGTCCAAAGGATCTTCCAGCAGCCCCTGAGCGATCAGGTGGTCCATGGCGTCGGCCTTGTCGCGCATGCCCAGCATCCTGTCCTCTGCCCGCCGATAGGCGCCGTCGACCTGGCCCAGGCGATTGCTTGTGCCTGTCAACGACTGGGTAACCTTCACCTGCGCCTGCGCCGCGGCGTAGCTTGCCTTCATCGTCTCCTTCTGCAGACGAAACGCCTCGATCCGGTCCTGCAGCTGTCTTTGGTAACCGGCGAGCGTCTCTACCTGAGGGGTGATGGCCGCATGAGCCGCCTCCAGGGTGGCGCGACCGTCGAGCGCCCGACGCCGATGCACCAGAGCCGCCCTGGCCAGATCGTCGCGGCACGCCTTTACCGCCGTGGCGGCGTCCGCTTCGGCTCCCGCGATTTCGGCGTCCGCGGCTCTCATCTGCCGATCAAGCGACATCTGCTGAGCGACCACGTCGGCCAGATGGCGTTTGGTGTCCTGAAGGCCGGTCAACATCTTCTCATACGAAAGATCCAGGGTGTCGTTCGGATCCTCCAGCACGTTCAGCAGTTTGTTGGTCTTCGCCTGAAACAGGTCGGCCACCCGCCCGAGAATACTCATCGTTTCGGCTCCCGTCCTTCTCGTCTAGCTGTTGACCGACAGGACCAGCATGGGGTCCGGGATGGCGTCGGCGTCAAGTTCCGTTGTGATCGGGATCACCGCCGTGCCAACGGCGAAGAACTCAATGATGTGCGGGGCCCAATTGTGGCTGCCTTCGTGCAGGTCCACCCCGACCACGCCTTCGGCCCCCGCTTGAGCGGCCTCCTGCTGCATCCGCTCCATGGCGATCTCGCGCGCGTCATAGAGCGCCTGCGAAAAGTTGGTCAGCTCGACGTTGCGGCCGGTGTTGGCCAGCCCCTTCATCACGCTCTGGTGGGCCACATGGTAGACGCAACTGCCCATCACCAATTCAAGCGGTCGGTAGCCGGCGTGCAGCAGGGTCCAGAAGTCCTGGCCCGACAGGTCGGAGGTGAACGCCTGGCCGGCCGGCCCCTTGAATCCCTGATGACCCTTGGCGTGAACGATGCCGGTGCCGATGGCGACGAATTCCAGCACCTTGCTGTCCCATTCCATGCGCTTGACCGTCAGGCGCACGCCGACCACGCCATCGGCCCCCATGTCGGACGCCTCGCTACGCATCCGGCTCATCGCCAGCTCGCGGGCTTCGTACATGGCCTGGGACAGGACGGTCATCTCCTGGCTGGCGGTCCAACCCGCCATCTGGAACCCGAGATGATAGATGCAGGACCCGACGCAAAGGCCGATCGGCTCGAACCCGGCCTTGCGAACCAGCAGGAACTCATTGACCGAAAAATCGGAGGTGAAGATCCCCCCGGGGCGGCCCTCCCCCCGCAATCCCTTCAGCCGTTCGAGCGCATGCTCGGGTATCGCCGCCGCGTCGGCCATTAGATGGCTCCTTCGTGTTCGTGAAATTCGCCGTAGGCGCTGTGGCGGGACGGCGTGCCCATGGTCAGGGGCGAGGCGCCGTCGCGCATGTCAACCACAGTGTGGATGTCGCCCTTCACGCCTTCGCCCGCGGGAGTGTCGACCACCGTGCCGATGACGATGTGTCGGCCGAGGTAGATCGGGGGCTGCTTGTCGCGTTCCCGCGCGAGCAACTGGCCGAACTGGACATGGGCCAGCACGCTGCCGCCCTGTGCGGCGGCGCTTTCCCGCAGCCGGGCATGGGCGTTCCGCCGAACACGTTCCCAAAACTGGCCGAGGGTGGTCAGCGGGAGGTTGCCCATGAACACGTTGGGTTGCTGGAAATAGAGACCATCGAGCGTGTCGAAACTGGCCCCGACGGCCAGGCCGACCGGAACGATTCCCGATTCCACCAGCCTCACGAACTCCAGGGCCGGAACCGTCGCGATTACGGGGTCCGGCGAAGGCGGCAAGCCTTCGATTTTCACGGCGGTGCCAACCAGCGTGAAATCCATGCTGTCGCCCAGGCCCTGGCGAATCGTGCGCATCTGGACATCGACGACGGCGTTGGCGCCCGCGGCAATCGCCTCCTGGCGGATGCGATCCAAAGCAGCGGCCCATCCCGCGGCGTGGCCCTCGGTCCATTTGCGCCCCTCGGTCAGGCTCCAACCGAAACGATACCAGCAAGTCCCCGACACGGTCGACAGAGGGCGCAGACCATGACTCCGCGCAAGGTGAAGCTCGACAGGCGTCATCGTGGCGACCCAAGGCGTCTTGCCAGAGCCGACGGCGCGAAGACGATCGATCACGAAATCGGGCGGCCTGTCGGCCTTGAGCGCCGATTCCCACTGCGCACCGCGCGCCGACGCGGCCTCTTGCGCTCGGTCGCCCTCAGAAGCGGCGGGCGGGCTCTTCGCCCCGGTGAACTTGTCGAGCCAGGACATCGGCGTTCCTTCGGCTAGAGAAAATCGTGCAGGCTATCGGAGGCGCGGCCGGCGTGATCAGCCAGGGCCGTCACGTGATCTCGAACCTGCGCCAACCATTCGGTCGGGGCGAGGGCCTTGGTGCTGATGGCGACGCCGCGGACCTTCTTCGCGAGAGTCGCGCGCACGTCGCCGCGAACCACGGATATTTCGTAGACGCCATCCTCCAGGTCGAGCGCGATGCTGGACACGCGCCTGCGGACTGAAAACAGGCTTTCTCGCTTCCAACCGATCTTGACCCGGGCCGGCAATGCGCCTTCCAAACGGGCGGCCAAGGCCGACATCAATGCCTCGATATCAGCCGCCGATTTCCTCAGCATGGCGGCGTCGAGGTCGAAGGGATCGATGACGGCCGTGAGAAACGCCCCTGTCGCAGTCCGGATCGGCACGAGACCGATCCTTCTCTCGCCGACAATCGCCGGTCCGAACGGCACTGTCCAACACTTCGACTGCCCGTGTCTGTGGGATTGAGCACATCAGGACCTTTCCGCGTACGAGAGGATTCGCGTCCGCTTGATCCCATACGACCTGCCCGGCGTAAGGATCGGGAGGGCTGGGGAGAACGGGAATGTCGATTGCAATCCTGCTGGCGGCCCTTGGCCTGGCGCAAACCGCGACGACGACCAGTCTGGATAGGGCGGTCGCGAAGGCGGAAGCAAGCGGTTTCGCGGGCGAGGTGCTTGTCAGCGACAGATCGCGAACTACCTACGCCCGCGTCGTCTCGGCCCCGGGGCGTCCGCATCAACCGGGCGCGCGTTGGCGCTGGGCGTCCGTGACGAAACAGGTCACCGCCACCCTGGTTATGCAGCAGGTTTCCGAGGGTCGCCTGTCGCTGGATGAGACGCTTGCCCGAGCATTGCCGGCGTTCAAAGGCCCGACCGCCGAAGCGATCACCGTATGAATGTTGCTCCAGCACACCTCCGGACTGCCCAATCCGGACGACAGCCAGAGCGCCGCGGCCAACGCCTTTCCGGACTTCTATCGGCGGACGGATCCGGCTTCGGGGGGAACATCGGACGCCCTCGGCTACTGCGCGGGCGCGACGAAGGCGGCTCCCGGCTCGGGCTTCGCCTACGACAATTGTGACTACCTGGTCCTCGGCGCGGTGCTCGAACGGGCGTCGGGCCTGTCCTATGCCACGCTCTTGCGGGACCGTGTGGTCCGCGTGCTTGGATTGCGGCATGTCGGTCTGGCACGCGGCGATCGCACCCTGCCTGTCATGGCTGCCGGGTTTGTCGGCTCGGGCCGGCGGGAGCCACAATTCGCCCTGGCGACATTCGGGCCGGCGGGCGCGATCTACGGCACGGCGGAGGATCTCGCCGCCTTCGATCGCGGGTTGCTCGATCATAGGTTACTTTCCGAAGACGCAACGCGCGTCGCCTGGACCGGCGATCCCCGCCTGGGCTTTGTCGCCCTCGGCGCCTGGAGCTTCAGCGTCTCGCTCAGGGGATGCGCCGCGCCGGTCGAGCTGGTGGAGCGCCGCGGTGAGATCGGCGGCGTCGAGGTGCGCAATCTGCTCGCCCCAGAGATCGGGCGCGCCCTGGTCGTGTTCAGCGATCGGTCCGACCTCGACTTCGGCGAGATATGGCAGAGCCGAGGCCTGAGTTACGACCTCGCCAGCGCGGCTTTCTGTCCAGCGTGAGGTGATCGTTCCCACGCGGTCACGATCGCATCTGACGCGGCCAGGATTGCGCAGTTGAGCTCCAGGCTGCGAAGCGCGGCCTGGTGGATGTCGGGCTGATAGGCCGCGCACGCGTCCCCGGCGACAAACACGTGAAAATCCCGCTGGAAGGCGTCTCGTGCGGCGGCGTCGACGCAACACTCGGTCGTCAGACCGCAGATCACGAGAGTGTCGACGCCAGCCGCGCGCAGGCGAGACTCAAGATCGGTGTTATGGAAGGCGCTGTAGCGCGTCTTGACGACGACGAAGTCGCCGTCCGCGGGCGTCGGCCCGACGAAGGCGGCGCCGGCCTCGCCGCACCGGCAAAGCCCCTCGCTTTCGACCTCGCCAAGCCTGCGGCTGCGCTCCGCCCAGGCCGGAGAATCTGTCTCGGGTGTAGTCCGCAGGCCGACGAACACCACCGTCGCGCCCGCCGACCGCGCCGCCCTGGCCAGTCGCCCAGCCTGACGCAGCGCCTCAGGCACGGCCGAAAGGTCAACGCCCGCGCGACCGAGCGCCCCATCGGCCAGGGCGAAATCCACCTGCATGTCGACGATCAGCAGGGCGGAACGCGCGGGCGCGATCCACTCGGCGAAGGCCTCGGCCGACTGGCTCACCCAACGGTCGCCCGCAATCGCGGAAGGATTTCGGCGGCGAACATGGCGATGCCCTCGACGTACTCCGGGAAAATCAGCATCAGGCCATCTAGGTCGCAATCGGTCATGAAGGCCTCAATCTGGTCGGCGCAACTGGCCGACGTTCCCACCACCGTCTTAGTCATGAAGGGGCCCTGGGCAAGGGCCAGGGACGTCAGTCGCTCCGGCGGCGCGCCCCAACTGGACAGCATGGCGACGATGGCCCCGAGGTCCTCTCCCTCGCGATATCGGGCGACCAGAGCCCAGGCGGCCTCGTCGGTTTCGGCATAGATCACCGTGCACATCATGAACGTCCGCGTGGTCAACCCGGCCTCTGCGGCGATCCGCCGTGCTCGACCGCTGGTTTCCCGACGCTCCTCGGCCGTCCGTCCGCCGATGAAGCAGATGTCGGCGGATCGAACGGCAAAGCCGAGGCCCCGCGCGGACATACCCGCGCAGATCAGGTCAGGACGAGGGCGGGAAATCGGCTTGGGTTCGGACACGCAATCTTTCAGCTTGAAGTAGCGTCCGGCGAAATCCACCGAGGACTCGGCCCAAAGGCGGCGGACGATCTCGGTCCACTCTTCGGCCAAATCGTAGCGCTGATCGTGGTCCAGGCTGTCTTTCCAGGCGCCCATCTGCTCGAACTCGGCCTGATAGGCGCCCGCGACGATGTTCAGTCCGGCCCGCCCGCCACTGACATGGTCGATGGTGGTGATCATCTTGGCGATCACGGCGGGGTTATGCAGCAAGGTATGGGCGGTGGCCCAGATCTTGATCCGGCTGGTCGCCTGAGCGATGGCGGCCATCATCGTCAGGGACTCCATCGACACCCCCCAGTGGTTGGTGTCGCCGCCGAAGCCGCGCCACTTGCCCATGGACATGACGAAATCCAGGCCGGCGGCCTCCGCCGCCATGGCGGCGTCGAGGTTCTGACGCCACAGGCCGTCCAACGGTGGCGTGGCGTCCGAGACGATCCAGCCGCCGTTGGCGACCGGCAGGAAGACGCCGAAGCTTTTGCCGAAGTGCGGAACTTCAACCATCGACGTCCCGGATCTCCCCGACCGGGCCGTTAACCGCCCGCCGGACGTCCTCGGTGAATTCGCCGAGGGTATGAAGCACCGCCGACCGCGCGGTTTCCGGATCTCGCGCGGCGATCGCATCGACAACCCGCAGATGCAGAGCGATCTCCTCAAGCCGCTCGGCCTCGGTGTCCGGCCCCATCGAATAGACCCAGAATCGAGCGGCCT
>CAIQDO010000083.1 GCA_903870555.1 uncultured Caulobacteraceae bacterium | reverse complement strand
GGTCCCGTCCCCGTTTTTCGAGCAAGCGCCATGCAGCTGGAATGCTACCCGATGTCCACCCGTCCGCCGGACATCGTCCCCGGCCGGCCGCTGCGCGCCTGGATGGAGTCTTTTCCAGACCGCCATCCCTATCGCTGCCTGCCCCTGAGCATGGCCAACACCACGGGTTGGGAAATTCTTTGCCCGGTCAGTTTCACCGCCGAATGGAACGGCGGCCCCGCCACCACGGACATCACCTTCAAGTCCGACCATCCGTTCCCGGGGTTTGACGATCTGGTGAAGAGTCACTTCTCCCACGCGGTGATGACCTTCCACCCCGGCTATATGTTCAGGACGCCCGAAGGCTGGTCGATGTGGGTCGGCGGGCCGCCCAACCACGTCAAGGACGGCATCCAGGCCCTCGAAGGCCTGGTCGAGACCGACTGGCTGCCCTTTCCCTTCACCATGAACTGGATCTTCACCCGGCCCGGCCGCGTGCGATTCCTCAAGGGCGAGCCCTTCTGTTTCATCGTGCCGGTGCAGGACAAGCCGCTCGAGACCTTCCAACTGGTCCAGAAATCCCTCGACCGGAATCCCGATCTTCGCGACCAGTACGAGGCATGGCGATCCCGGCGGGACGAGTTCAATGCCCGCCTCCGGCAGGGCGACGAGGGCGCGATCAAGGAGGCGTGGCAGAGATTCTATTTCAAGGGCGAGATGCCCGACGAAGCCAGCCCCGCTCCCAAGGCGCACGTGAACAAGCGCCGTCTCAACCCGCTCAAGCTGGGCTTTTAGCGGCCGACGCGTCGTCAGCTGATGATGATGCTCACCCGGCCCATGTCGGTGGGGTCGCTGGCCGGTCCGATGCGGCCGGAAATGTCGATAGGATTGGCGAAACCGGGCTTAGCGTGGGCCAATCCGCCCGAGCCGTCCAGAACCGCGAGGGTCGCCTTGTAGGGGCGTCCGGGATTGACGCTGTCGACGGCGACCCAGTTGACCCGGATCTTCACCTCCTGATCCGTTTGATCGAAGGAGATCTGGTCGGTCCAGGTGGCGCTGTTCTCGGTCTTTGACCGGGACAGGCGGCACATCCGCGCCCTCGGGTCCGGGTCGATGTCGGCGCTGTAGAGGTAGACAGACGAATCCACGGCCAGGGTCACCAGGATCGGGCCCGGATTGGCGCTTCGCTTCAGGCAGACGGTCGTCATCGTGGGCCCTTCCTGAACCGGTCTGGCCATGTTCGAGCCAGGTTGTTCAAAATAGCTGACGAACGCCTGACGGTCTGTCGCTTCTCCCACACGGCGAACGTGATATTGGCCACATTGCCTTGGGACTCCCGCCGGTCTCAATGGGCGTCGAAGCGGGCCGTCAAGGGTCCAGAACGGTTCAGGATTCGGGTGTGACACCCGGGGAGTGTCGTTGATGTCGGATGCGGATCGGCTAGGGTTCTTCGCAGGCATGGAACCGGCGGCGCGCCGGGAGACTCTCGAACGAACCCGGATGGTGCGAACCCGCAAGGGCCAGGCGCTGCTGAGCAAGGGCGACCGCTCGACCGACGTCTTCTTCATTCTGGATGGCCGCCTTCAGGCTCTGCTCTATTCCGCCAGCGGTCGGGAAATCTCCCTGCGGGATCTGGTCGAGGGGGACGTGTTCGGCGAGATGGCCGCGATCGACGAAGAGAGCCGCTCGGCGAGCATCGTGGCCCTGACCGAGTCCCGCCTGCTGGTGATGTCGCGGGCCGAGTTCCGGACCGCGCTGGAGACGTCCCCCGGCGCCGCCATCTGGATGATGCGCCATCTGACCGCGCGGATCCGCTCCCTGACCGAACGCGTGTTCGAATTGAGCGCGCTGAACGTTCAGTCCAGGCTACATTGCGAACTGCTGCGGATGGCCGCCGGCTCGCCCAACGGTCTGGAAATCCGGCCGGCTCCGACCCACGCCGAACTGGCCAATCGCATCGGCACCCACCGCGAGGCGGTGACACGGGAGATGCGCGCCCTGGCGGCGCAGAACATCATCAAGGCCGGGCGTCGCCGCCTTGAGTTCATCGATCTGGCCCGGTTGCAAACCTCGGTCGGACTGGTCGCGCTCGGCAGCGGCGACAAAGCCAAGACCGAATGAGCCGGCCTAGGCGAGCCCGACCGGCGACCTTCGCGATTGGGTCACGTTCGTTGACACCCCCGGCTTGAGGTTTAGAAGACCCGGACCTGGAAGCAGAGGGACCACGAAGTTCGATGGCTGAAACCTCTTCGGGCGCCAGGCCGCGCCCGCTTTCGCCTCATGTGCTCGCCTGGCGTTGGCATGTGACCATGGCCGCGTCGATCGCGACCCGCGTGTCCGGCGTCGCGGCGTTCGTCGGCATGTTCGTGCTGGCGGGCTGGGCCGTCGCCCTGGCCTCCGGCCAGGAGGCCTATGAGGCCTATATGGGCCTGCTGGGCTCGATTCCCGGCAAGATCGTGCTGTTCGGCTTCACCGTGGCGGTGATCTACCACCTTGCCGCCGGCGTCCGGCACCTCGTCTGGGACCTGGGCAAGGGCTACAAGAAAGAGGTCGCCAGCCTGACCGCCTGGGCCTGCTTCATCTTCGCCATTGTCGGCGCGGTCGCCCTGTGGGCGGTCGCCGGCCTGATCGGAGCCTTGTGATGAGCGTCCATCGCACCCCCCTCGGCCGCGCCCGCGGCCTCGGCTCGGCCAAGGACGGCGTCGGCCGCTTCCTTGCCGAGCGCGTCACCGCCGCGGCCCTGGTGATCCTGGTGATCTGGGCTCTCGCCTCCGCCCTGGTCCTGGCGCGCGGCGGATACGCCGGCGCGGTGATGTGGCTG
>CAIQDO010000082.1 GCA_903870555.1 uncultured Caulobacteraceae bacterium | reverse complement strand
CCGGCGCCGCGGCCGGCACCGCCGCCGCCGCCGCCGCCCCCGCGGCAGCGGCGGGCGCCTTCTTCTTCTTGTCGGCGGGCGTGATGGTCATGCCGAGCACCGACAGGATGTCGGCCAGCAGGATGCGGTTTAGGCGGGGAATGTTGCCGTCCTTGTCGACAAGACCAGCCTTCTTGGTCACCGCCACCAGGGTGCCAACATTGTCGAACAGGTCGACGAACAGGAAGACGAAGACGATCTCCACAAGGGTCACGCCGAGGCCGCCCTTAAGATTGAGCGCGGCGGGGATATTCAACTTGAAGGCGGTCGCCGACATGGCTCCGAAATTGTAGGCGGCGGGCGCGAAGTGGGCGAGGCCGAGGGCCCAACCGGCCGCGGCGATGGCGAGAATACCGATCAGGATCGCACCCTTCACCTTCCACGCCTGCAGGGCGCCGATCAGCACCAGCCCCCCCAGCGACAGGGCGGCGGTGGGCGTCGTCAGGTCTCCCAAGCCGACCGAGGTCGCGGGATTGGAGACGATAATGCCGGCGTCCTTCAGGCCTATGAAGGCGATAAACAGGCCCACCCCGCCGGCCACGGCGGAGAACAGCGAGCGGGGAATCGCCGCCACGATCATCTGCCTCACCCCGGCCAGGGTCAGAATCATGAAGGCCGCGCCCGAAAGGAACACGCAGCCGAGCGCGGTTTCCCACGGCACGCCCATGCCCTTGACCACCGTGTAGGTGAAATAGGCGTTCATCCCCATCCCCGGGGCCATGGCCAGGGGATAGTTGGACAGCAGGCCCATCAGGATGCAGCCGAAGGCGGCGGCCAGGCAAGTGGCGGCGGCGACGGCGCCCACGGGCATGCCGGCGTCCCCCATGATCTGCGGATTGACGACGACGATATAGGCCATCGTCAGGAAGGTGGTGAAGCCGGCGAACACCTCGGTGCGGACGCTGGTGCCATGCGCCCGAAGGCCGAACAGTCGTTCAAGCATCTGATCTTTGTCCCGCCCCACGGCCAACCCGGCCCGGCCCCTCAATCGATGAATATCGAACAGGGGGATGGACGCCACGCAAATTCCACGGGCCTCCTCCGCACCTGTCACGCGAACGCGGTCAAGCCCGTTTATCGGGCGCCGTAGGGAGTCGCATTCAAGTTTTCGCGCGACCGGCGCCTCACCCCACTGGAGCCGGCCCGGCGACTGGGGCTAGACTCGACCATGGACATTGACAGCTACATCGCCGGCCTGCCCAAGGCCGAACTCCACATGCACATCGAGGGCAGCCTCGAGCCCGAGATGATGTTCTCCCTGGCGCGGCGCAACGGCGTGCAGATCCCCTTCGCCAATGTGGAAGCGCTGCGGGCCGCCTACGACTTTTCCAGGCTGCAGGATTTCCTCGACATCTATTACCAAGGCGCCGCGGCGCTGCGGACGGAGGAGGATTTCCACGACCTCGCCCTGGCCTATTTCGACCGGGCGGCGGCCGATGGCGTGGTCCATTCGGAGATCTTCTTCGATCCTCAGACCCACACCGCCAGAGGCCTGCCGTTCAAGGTGGCCGCCGACGGCCTGCTGGCCGGCATGGCGGCGGCCGAGGCGAAACATGGCCTGACCTCCAAGCTGATCCTCTGCTTCCTGCGTCATCTTCCGGAGGCCGACGCCTTCGCCACCCTGGAGGCCGCGGAACCGTGGCTGGACAGGATCGTCGGCGTCGGGCTCGACTCCTCCGAACTGGGACATCCGCCGGAGGACTTCACCCGGGTGTTCGCCGCCGCCGGCGCCCTGGGACTGAAGCGCGTGGCGCACGCGGGTGAGGAAGGCCCGCCGGATTATGTCTATCAGGCCCTCGACCGCCTCGACATCGACCGCCTCGATCACGGTAATCGTTCGCTTGAGGACGATGCGCTCGTGGCGCGCCTTGCGAAGCAACATATGACCCTGACCGTCTGCCCGCTGTCGAACCTCAAGCTGTGCGTGGTTCGGGATCTGGCCGAACACCCGATTGCGCGCATGCTGCGCCTGGGTCTGAGGGCGACCGTCAATTCCGACGACCCAGCCTATTTCGGCGGCTACATCAACGACAACTTCCGCGCCGTTGCGCCGCTGCTCGGCCGCGACGAGCTGACCACCCTCGCCCGAAACAGCCTCCTCGGATCGTTCCTGCCCGCACAGGACATCGCGCGCCACATTGCGGCGATCGACGCCTATGTCGCCGGAACTGATGCGTCTTGACCGCATCCCCCCCTCGAAGCCCTGCCTATCAAACGCTACAAGAGCCCATGACCCCTCACGCCTCCGCATCGGCCATCGTCGACCGTCTCGAAACCGAATACCGCGTCTCCGTCGCCAACCTCAGGGCCGACCTCAAGGTCTTCCTCGCCAGCCGCGCCACGCCGGATCCGGCGCGCCGGGCCGACAGGGCCTATGTCTACCCGGCGCTGCGCATCACCTACGAAGCCAAGGGACCCGCGCCGCGGCTCCCGCGTGCGTATGCGCGCTTCAGCCAGGGCGGGACCTATGTCACCACGATCACCCGCCCGGACCTGTTCCGCCTTTACTTGACCGAGCAGCTCTCCCTGCTGATGAGCGACTTCGAGGTTGACATCGAGGTGCTCCGTTCCAGCCAGGAAATCCCCTTCCCCTATGTCCTGGACGGCTCGATCGACCTCGACATCGAGGGGCTGACCGCCTCTGAGATCGGCAGGCACTTCCCCGCCACCGAACTGGCATCGATCGGCGACGAGATCGCCGACGGGTTCTGGTCGCCCGAACGCAGCGAAGGCCGGCCCCTGACTCTGTTCGACGGACCGCGGACCGACTTCTCCCTGGCCCGGCTGGCGCACTACACCGGCGCTCCGGCGGACAACGTCCAGTCCTATGTGCTGTTCACCAACTACCACCGCTATGTCGACGAGTTCGTCCGCTGGGGGGCCGAGGAACTGAAGCGGCCCGGATCGATCTACACGAGCCTGTCCTGCGCCGGCGGCGTGACCATCACCAAGGACACCGTCGATGTAATGGGCGAGGTGGCGGCCGGCGCCTGGCGCAAGCACCAGATGCCGGGCTACCACCTGATCGCGCCGGGACGGCGGGGCGTCAGCCTGATCAACATCGGCGTCGGCCCCTCCAACGCAAAGACCATCACCGACCACCTGGCGGTGCTACGGCCCGAGGCCTGGCTGATGATCGGCCACTGCGGCGGCCTGCGAGCCAGCCAGACCATCGGCGACTACGTCCTGGCGCATGCCTATCTGCGCGACGACCATGTGCTCGACGACGTGCTGCCGCCGGAGATTCCCATTCCGCCGATCGCGGAGGTTCAGGTCGCTTTACAGCGGGCCGCCGAGATCGTCACGGGCGAGAGTGGCGACGCGCTCAAGCAGCGCCTGCGCACGGGGACGCTCGTCACCACCGACAACCGCAACTGGGAGCTGCGCTATGCCAACAGCGCCCTGCGTTTCAACCAGTCCCGCGCCATAGCCATCGACATGGAAAGCGCCACCATCGCCGCCCAAGGCTACCGCTTCCGCACACCCTACGGCACCCTTCTATGCGTGTCGGACAAACCGCTGCACGGGGAGATCAAGTTGCCCGGTCAGGCCAACGCCTTCTACGAGAGGGCAATCTCCCAGCACCTGCGCATCGGCATCGCCACCGTGGATCTGCTTCGCGACGAGGGCGCTCGCCTGCATTCGCGCAAGTTGCGCAGTTTCGACGAGCCGCCGTTCCGATAGGCGACGCGGGCGGCTCGGGAGAGCCGCCCGAATCCGGGCTTAGAATTTCGCCTGAAGGCGAAGTTCAAAGGTGCGCGGGTCGTTGCGGACCAGGAAATCGTTGCCGTAGAAAGTCGGCGCGGAGTTCCAGTTGAGCTGGTCGGTGAAATTGTAGACCGACGCCGTCACCGTGTAACGGCTCCAGTCGTAGAACACGGAGAAATTCATGGTATACTGCCACGGAATGACCGGAGACTGGTAGTAAGCATAGCCCTGGGCGTTGGCTTTGCTGGCGATGCTGGCGGGAACCAGGTTGAGGAAACCGTCGAGGTTGGAGGCCTTGACGTCCAGCAGGCCGGACGTGGTGGTGGCGATCGGTCCAATCACCTGCACACCGAACCGGGCGCCGAAACCGTTCTGGAATTTGTAGTTGCCCAGGAAGTTGAACACCTGCTTGGGCACGCCCGGATCGTCGAACTTCTGACCGGGAACGAAGGTGGCGAACAGCCCCGCCCCATCGACGTTGACGCCGAGCGCGGCCGGATAGTCGTAGAAGCCCGCCGGCTTGTTGAGCGTCGTCTTGATATAGGAATAGCTCACGGTGGCGAACAGGTTGCGACTGGGCTGATAGTTGGCCTCGAACTCCACGCCGCGGATGTTGGCCTGGGAAAACTGGTTGCCGCCGGCGCCGGTGGGGATGGCCCGCTTCTGGTCGAAGCCCGTGAGGTCGACGAACAGTTTGTTGTTGAGCAGGTTGAACTTGGCGCCGGCCTCGTAAAGGTAGCTGTCGGAACGCATCAGCACGTGGTCGGGAACCAGCAGGAAGGTGTTGACACCGCCTTCGCCGCCGTTGGGGTTGACGCTCTGGGTGAAATCGAAGGTCGCGTAGGTGCTGACCCAAGGACGGGGCTTGTAGACTAGGCTGAAGTTGCCCTGGCCAAGACCGTAGACACCGGTGGTGTGATCAACCGGCGGCGTCTTTCCCGGCAGGTAGTAAATCGAGGTGAAGCAGTCGGGACAGGCGGCGCCGCCAAGCGGGTCGTGGGAATGGTTCTGCACGAGATCGATGCGGCCGCCGTAGAGGACACTGAACTGTGGCGAGAACTCCATCCGGTGCTGGACGAAGAAGCCCGTGTCATAGAGATCCGACACCCCGTCGTTGCCGAGGCTCACCGAGTCCCGGCCAGGCACGCCGTATTGGGTGTGACCGAAGGCGGTCTTGTAGGCAAAGGCGTCCGCGAAGGCGACCTGAGTGGGGTTGTCCCACACCCAAAGGTTCGGGTTGCGGGTCATGTCGAACACGCCGGGGGTTTCGGCGCTGAAATCGCTGATGTAGTTGACGTGGGCGAAGCGGAAGGTGATCCCGGTGATCACTTCGTTCTTGACTGTCATTCCGGCGAATTTGAAATCGTATTTGAACTTGGCGTCCGTGCGATTCTCGAAAGTCCAGGAACCGTTTGACGAGTCAGCGTAGTAATAAGGCTCACGGTTCTCGCTGTCTTGATAGGCGGCGAAGGTGTTGTTTTCCAGGGTGATATGATCGCTCAGCCGATAGCTCTGGATCAGCTGGGTGTTGAAGGTCAGGGCCTGGGAGAAAACGCCCGGCGCCTGATCGATGGTGACGCGGGTGTTGAACGGCACGGAATTGGTCAGATTGTAGGTGGTGAGGATCGGCGTCGCCGGCGAAAACGGGTTGCCTGGCGAGCCCACCGGCAGACTGAAACCGAGACCGATCAACTGCGAGAACAGTTCGCCGTTCGGCGTTCCCTGCAGGTATTGATCGTTGTTGATCAGGTTCTGGTTGACTCGGTTGACGCCGACGTTCTCGATATATTGCTGCGAATTGACCTCGGCGTTGAAATCCAATTGATATTTGTCGTTCGGGACCCACCGCAGGGCGCCGTAAATGGCGTTCTTGTGGGCGTAGTGACCATAGAAATAGCTGTCGCTGTATTCACCCGAATAGCTGAGGCGGAAGCCGAGCTCGCCTTTGATGATCGGTCCCTGGACGTCCAAGGTCCAGCGGCGATTGCTGACGGTGTCAAAGGAAGCTTCCGCGGCGACCGAATAATGGGACAGGCTGGGCCGTTTCGTGATGAAGTCCACCTGACCACCGACGCCAGGTCCAGTGCCGTCGACAACGCTGGCCGGACCCTTGGTTATGCTGATGGTGTCGAGGACGTTGAAGTTCGGGGGCGCGCCGTAGCCATTCTGGGTGAACGACAGGCGCATGCCGTTGTAATAGACGTCGGCGTACTGGCCGCGGATGCGTGGGATGTTCGGCGTGCCGAAGGAGGAATCGGAATAGCTGCTGGCGGTCAGGTATGAAAACGCCCGCGGGTCCTGAATGTTGAGGGTTTCCAGCTGCGTCGTCGACAAAAGGGTCGAGTTTCGCGGTGTGTCCATCACGTTGAGGTCGAGGCCGTAGACCGATTGGGTCGACAGGCGCGTCGGCAGCACGGTCTCCTTGAACGGGATCCCGTTAACGACAACCTCGGAAACCTCGTTCGCGGCGCTCGGCCCTTCGTAACCGGCGGGCGGCGCGGCGTCGGCGGCGATGGCCTGCAAAGGGAGTCCGAAGGCGGCGGTAATCGCCAGGGTCGATACGGTAAGGACGAGCGCGATCGGTCCGCGACGTGAAGGCTTGGTCAATGGAGTCCCCTGAGTTTGGCTGACGGCTTCGCCGTTCCGTTGGCGCCAAGCTCGAAGCTAGGCCACCGCGTCATGTGACAGTCCCATGACTCCGATTTACCGGCGCAAATAGTGCAGTGGCGCCACGTCCTTGGGCAATATCGCGCCCTCAAGCCCACGGCGGCGGCGCGCGAAACCGGGCCTCAGGGGATCGACGCGCCTGCTTTGATCCAGGCGCCGAGTCGAGCGCGGTCGGCGTCGGTCATGGCGGTCTCGTTGCCAAGCGGCATGGCGTTGGTGACGACAGCCATGGTCAGGATGCGCGGCGCGAACCGGTGGATGGCCTCCGGGGTGTCCAGGGTGACCCCGCCGGGCGGCGCGGCGATGCCGACGTGGGTCGGTTTAGGCGCGTGACACATCACGCAATGCCGGCTGACCAGAACCTGCACGTCGGAGAAAGCGACCGCATTGGCCGGTGGGGGCTTTGGTTGTCCCAGACCCGAGGCGATCAAGCTGACGGCCACGAACAGGGCCGCGCCCAGAATGAGCCAAACCGGCTCGGTGAGGCCGATATGGCGCCGATTGAAGAAGTGGCGGATCGAAACGCCGGCGGCGCTCATCAGGGCCAGCAGTAGCCAGCTTTGCGGATGGCCGGTGATGATCGGCGCGTGGTTGCTGATCATGATGAACACAACCGGGAGGGTCATGTAGTTGTTGTGCACCGAGCGCAGCTTGCCCATTTCCCCGAGCCGAGGATCGACCGGCGTCCCCGCCCGCATGGCGGCGACGATCTTGGCCTGGTTGGGAATGATCACCAGAAAGACGTTGCCGACCATCGCCGTACCGATGATGGCGCCGACATGGATGAAGGCCCCGCGATCGGTGAACAGTCTTGTCAGGCCCCACGCGGCCGCCGTCAGGGTCAGGAACCAGATCGCGCCAAACAGCCGCGGCCGCTGCAGCAGCGACGAACGGCACAGCCCCTCATAGATTCCGAGCCCCCCGGCGATGAAGGCCAGGCCGATCCCGATGGCCTGCGGCTGGGTCAGATGGGCCTTGGCGGCGTCGATCAGATAGACCGTCGCCCCCCAGTAGTAGAGCGCGCACAGCAGGGCGAAACCGCTGAGCCAGGTGGTGTAGGCCTCCCATTTGAACCAGTGCAGGTGGTCCGGCAGGTCCGGCGGGGCGACCATGTACTTCTGGCTGTGGTAGAAGCCGCCTCCATGAACGGCCCATAGTTCGCCCTTCACCCCCGGCCGGGGCGGATCGGGCGGCGTCAGGCTGTTGTCGAGCCAGACAAAGTAGAACGACGCGCCGATCCAGGCGATCCCAGCGATGACGTGCAGCCAGCGCAACGCCAGGCCCAGCCAGGTCGCGACATCAAATTCCATCAACCCGCCCGCCCAAGTCCAGCCCGCCGATCAGAAACTGACCGCTACGGCGAGCCGCAGACGGCCGATCAGGCCGATCTGGACAATCGCTTCGGCGATCTCTTCCTCCGGCGTATGGCCCAGCCGCCGCGACATCGCCGCCAGGATCGACGCCTTGTCGTTCAGCCGGGCGCAGATGATGAACGGAAAGGCGAAACGCGCGCCATAAGCGGCGTTGAGGTCGCCAAATCGGGCGAATTCCGCCGGCGTCAGCCGGTCGAGCCCGGCGCCGGCCTGTTCCGACGCCGAGGCGGCTGTCAGGTCCCTGGCGATCGCCGCCTTGCCTGCAAGTTCCGGGTGGGCGCGGATCAGGGCGAGGCGTTCCTCCGCGCTCGCCGCGTCCAGTGCGGCGAGTGCGGCGGCGTGCACGGCCTCGACATCGGCGAATGGCCGGGACTTCCAGGCGCGGGCCATCACCCAGGGCGAGTGCTCGTAGAGCCAGCCGACGGCCTCGATAAAGGCGGCCTCGTCCAGGGCGTTGATCTCGGCGAGGCTCAGCATGGCCCCGCGTAGGGATGGCGGGCACGCCAGTGCCGGGCGATGTCGATGCGACGGGCCACCCAGACGCCGGAATGGCCGTCCAGGTGATCCAGGAAACGCCTCAGGGCCCAGGTTCGGCCCGGTCGGCCGGCGACCCGGCCGTGCAGGCCTACCGACATCATCCGCGGCGCCTTCGCGCCTTCGAGGTAGAGGGCGTCGAAGGTGTCCCGCAGGTAGGCGAAGAACTGGTCGCCGCTGTTGAACCCCTGCGGCGCGGTGAAACGCATGTCGTTGACGTCGAGGGTGTAGGGCACGATCAGCTGCGGCTTGCCGTGCTGGTCGTCCCAGTAGGGCAGGTCGTCGGAATAGGAGTCGGCGTCGTAGACAAAGCCCCCCTCCTCCGCGATCAGGCGGGCGGTGTTCGGGCTGGTTCGGCCCTGATACCAGCCCAGAGGGCGCTCGCCGGTCAGTCGGGTGTGGATGTCGATTGCCTTGGCGATCTGGTCCCGCTCCTCGTCCTCCGGCAGGTGCTGGGCGTCGATCCATCGCCACCCGTGGGAGGCGACCTCCCAACCCGACGTCAACATGGCCTCGACCGCCGCCGGATTGCGCTCCATCGCCTGGGCGACGCCGAACACTGTCACCGGCAGGGCGTAGTCGTCGAACAACCGGCGCAAGCGCCAGAAGCCGGCGCGCGAGCCGTACTCATAGAGGCTCTCCATCGACATATGCCGCATGTCCGGGATCGGGGCCGTACCGACCATTTCCGAAAGGAAGTGCTCGCTGGCCGGGTCACCATGCAGCACCGACCTCTCGGCGCCCTCCTCGTAGTTAATCACAAACTGCACGGCGATACGCGCGCCGCCCGGCCAGTCTGCCGCCGGCGGGGTCTCGCCATAGCCCATCAGGTCGCGGGGGTAGTCGCTCACGCGGCGCCGTCCCGGTAGACCGCCAGGGCCGCGTCGACGCCTGCGCCGGAGGCGAATCCGAAGCCCTCGCCGCGCAGCACCGCTTCAAGGGCCGCCAGGGTGGTCAGGACCGCGTGTTTGCGGGCGTTTACGCCCATGGCGCCGATCCGCCAGATCTTGCCGGTCAGGGGGCCGAAGGCCGAGCCGATCTCGATCTCGAAATCTTCGCGCATCCGCCCCCGCACCCGGTCGTAGTCGATTCCGGCGGGCGCGATCACGCCGGTGACGTTGGTCATGCGATGGGCAGGGTCGCCATAGACCTCAAGGCCCATGGCCTCGACGCCCGCCCGTACCGCCCGGCCGGCGAGCGTATGACGGGCGAACCGGGCCTCCAGCCCCTCCTCCAGCGCCACTCGGGCGCATTCCCGCGAGGCGTAGAGCATGCTGGCCGCCTCGGTGTGGTGGTTAAGGCGCTTGTCGGACCAGTAGTCCATGATCATCGCCAGATCGAAGTAGTTGGAGCCGATCCGGAGGCCGGCGCCCCCCCCGCCCCCCGGAACCGTCAGGCCGCGCTCGACGTGGCGGCGGGCGAAGATGTGGTCGGCGGCGCGGTCGGAGATCGTGATCGGCGCCGAGCCGGAGGGGCCGCCGAGGCACTTCTGCAAGCCGGCGGTGACGATATCGAGTCCCCAGGCGTCGGTCAGCACGGGCATGCCGGCCAGGGTGGCGGTGGCGTCGACATAGAACAGCGCGTCGTGCGCCCGGCAGATCGCGCCGATCTCCTCCAGGGGCTGGGCCATGGTGGTGGAGGTGTCGCCATGGACCGCCGCCACCAACCGCGGACGGACCCGACGTACCGCCTCCTCCACCGCGCCCGGATCGATAACCTCGCCCCAGGGCGCCTCGACCAGGGTGATGCGCGCGGAACAGCGCGCGGCGATCTCAGCCAGCAGCAGTCCGAACCGGCCGGCGTTGAGGATGACCACGTCGTCCCCCGGCTCCAGAGTCGACACCAGGGCCGCCTCGATCGCCGCCCGCGAGGTGCCGTCGATCAGGAAGGTCCAGCAGTTGGCCGTGGCGAACACCTGGCGATAGAGCGCCATGGTCTGGTTCATGTAGGTGGTGAACTCGGGGTCGAATTGCCCCAGCACCGAAGCCGACATCGCCCGTAGCACCCGGGGATGCACATTGATCGGCCCGGGGCCCATCAGCAGCCGGGGCGGATGGTCGATCTCGCTGAAGGTCTCGGGTTTCGCGCTCATGCCGGGAGTCGTCATCCTGGGGGGGTCTGGGTCGGCGGCCACGATTCGGCCAGGGCTTCGATGAAGCGCGACATTGCGCGAACCGCCAGGGCCGCGTCGGCGGGAGAGACCGATTCTGCCGGGTTGTGGCTGATTCCGCCTCGGCAGCGAAGGAACAGCATCGCCGTCGGGCAGAGGTCGGCCATCACCATGGCGTCATGGCCGGCGCCGCTCGGCAGCCGCCTGACTGCCACGCCGACGCCCGCGACCGCCGTCTCCAGCAGGGCCGTGAGATCCGGATCGCAGGGGCTGGCATCCAGCGCCTGGTCGACGACCACGCTCTGGCCAAGCCCCCGCCGGGCCGCGATCTCCGCGACGCCGGCCCCGATCAACGCCGCCGCCGCGTCCCGTCGTTCCGCCGTCGGCGCCCGCACGTCGATGCTGAACACGATCTCCCCCGGTATGACATTGACCGCGCCCGGCAGGGCGGCGATCCGTCCGACGGTGCCGACCAGACCGGGCTCGGCGCCGCAGACGCGCTCGACCAGCAGAATCGCTTCGGCCGCCGCGGGTCCGGGATCGCGGCGCAGATCCATCGGCGTCGTGCCGGCGTGACCGGCCATCCCGGTGAACCGCGCCGACAGGCGTTTCTGGGCGGCGATGGCGGTGACCACGCCAATCCCCAGTCCCTCGGCCTCCAGCACCGGCCCCTGCTCGATATGGGCTTCCAGATAGGCCAGGACGTCGCCCGGCCGACGCGCGGCCGAGGAGAACGGCGGCAGGCCGGGCTCGAAATCGGCCAGGGCCTGGACAAGAGCGACGCCATCGGGGCCCCACTGGTCCAGCACCGACAGATCCGCCGTCCCTGCCACCGCCCGGCTGCAGGTCATGGACGTCGGAAAGCGGGAGCCCTCCTCGTCGCCGAAGGCGATCACCTCGACGGCGAACGGCAGCCGCGATCGACGATCATGCAGGGCCTGCACCACCTCCACCCCGAGCATCACCCCGAGCGCCCCGTCGTAGCGGCCGCCGTTGCGCACCGAATCGATGTGCGACCCGATCGTCATGGCCGGTGCGCCACGTTCCCGGCCCTCGTATCGCCCGATCAAATTGGCCGCGCCGTCCATTCTGACGGTCATTCCCGCCTCGGCCATCCAGGCGCTCAGCGCCTCCAGCGCCGCCCGGTGGGCCGACGACAGATAGGGGCGGAACAGCATGTCCGCCGCCTCGCTGTAGGGGGGAACGCCCAAGGCGTCGCAGCGCGCGACCGCCCGCTCGCCGGCGTCAGTGGCCGACAGGGGATCGTGGGAGCTGTGGGTCGCGGCGGTCATGAGCGCCCCCACTGTCCCGCCCAATCAGGCAAAGTCCATCGCCAAAGGCCTCGTCCGACGGGGTTTCCCAGCGCCGCCGCTCAGGGATGCGTCACGGCGACGACGTTATCCTCCGAATTGCGGTCGATCAGGGTGTTGTAGGGATCGACCCCGGCGAATTTTGGCAGGCGGTCGACCACCATATGCAGGGTCTGGAGTCCGCTGTGGACCGGCGTCTTGCGGACCACGATCACCTTCCGAGCGGTGAAGCCGGGCTTGGACGGCTCGACGTCGAAGGCGCCCACGTCCACCGTTTCGTCCATCGCCGCCGCCGTCTCCCGGCCCTGACCGTCGGCATGGAGCTTCCTGGCGTTGACCGTCACCGCCAGATCCCATCGCCCGTCGGAGCGGCGGGTCGCCGAAGCGCTGGTGGTCTTCAGGTCATAGAGGGTGATCTTCTCGAACAGGTCGGTGATCAGCCCCTGCTTGTCGGCCGGGGCTTCGGCCCGGAGATCGGCGATGAGGTTCAGCGCCGTCGGGTAGGGAGGACCCTTGAAGGCGAAGCCGCGCAGCAGCCGGCGAAGGGCGCGATTGACAGCATCCTCTCCGATCTCGTCCTGCAGGCGGTACATCACCAGCGAGCCCTTGCGGTAGCGGATGTAGGCCTGCCCCTCCACGCGCGCGATGGGCTCTTCCTCGGTCACCTCCCCGCCGCGTTCCTTGAGATAGCGATCCAGTTCGAACTTCAGGAACTGGCGCATCATGTCGGGGCCGTATTTGTGCTTCATCACCATCGCCGCCGAGTATTGCGCCAGGGTCTCGACCAGCAGTGTCGCGCCCTGCTCGTCGGCCGGAACGACCTGATGCGCCCACCACTGGTGTCCGAGCTCATGGGCGCCGACGTAGGTGACCATGTCGATCCGCTCGGGATCGCGGTTGTCGGCGATGAAGAAGATGCCCTCCGACCAGGGAATGGTGTTGGCGAACGACTGGGCGAAGGCGCCGCGGATGGACGGGAACTCCAGCACCCGGACCTGATGGAACTGGTAGGGGCTGAAATTGGCCTGGAAGTAGTCGAGGCCGGCTTCCATGCCGTCCTCGATCCGGCGGACGTTCCAGGGGTGAGCCGGGTCGGAATAGACGTTGATGTCCACGCCTTTGTAGCGCTCGGTCGCCACGGCGTAGCTGGCCGACTGGGCCGAGAACAGGTTGAGAATCGGCGATTCGGTGACGAAACGCGCCGTCCGACGGCCGTCCTTGACCGTCTCGGCGGTCTTGTATCCGGGCGCCATCGGCGTCTGGTCGGCGTCGGTGGTGACGGTGATGTCGGCGG
>CAIQDO010000081.1 GCA_903870555.1 uncultured Caulobacteraceae bacterium | reverse complement strand
CGGGAGCCTTCATGGAAAAGGGAGGCGCGCTTCTAGCGCGGCGGGGGCGGCGCGTCACCTGGGCGTCGCGGGGGTGTCATAGTATCGAGGGTGGCCAGGGAGAAACCGCCATGACTCGTTTGCCGAAATTCGTCACGCGTCGTATCACCGCCCTGCTCGCCGTGGCGGCGATGATCGGCGCCGGCTGCGCGCCGATGGCCGCCTTTGGCCGCTCTCACCTCGCGGTCGCGACCGGCGAGCAGGCGATTCCCTTCACCGAGGCCAGGGTCGACAGCGCCGACGGCCGCGCCTTCTCCGTCAGCTGGGCGGCCCCGGCGGCGGCGGGCGAGGTGACCGTCTTGGCGCGCTCGACGCGGGACGGCGACGGATCCGACGGCGCCGGGCGGGTGGTCGGCCACGGCGGCGCGACCGGAACGGTGACCGTGAGCGGCCTGCCGGCCTTCCCGCGCTGGTGGTTCGCCCTGACGCCCCGCCATGGCGCGCCTCTGGCCGTCGCCGACCGCGGTCTTCATCTCGCCACCGCCCCCAATTTCCGCGATGTCGGCGGCTATCGCACCGCCGACGGACGCTGGGTGCGGATGGGCCTGGCATACCGCTCCGACCAGCTCGACCGCCTGGACGACTCCGATCTGGCGACCGTGGCGCGGCTGTCCGCGACCCTGGTGGTCGATCTGCGCACCGAGGCGGAACGCCGTCGCGGCGCCGACCGGCTGGCGGCTGGCGCCCAGGGCTTGGTCGCGGACGTGCTGGCCGACGCCCCGCCCGGCGGGGCGGGGGTCATGGCGGTGAAAAGCCCCGAGGCCGCCGCCGATCTGCTGCTGGCGGCCAACCGGCAGTTCGTCTCTCTAGGGTCGGCGCGGGCCGCCTACACGGCGCTGTTCGCCAGGCTGGCGACGACGCCGGGTGGAGTGGTCTATCACTGCTCGGCCGGCAAGGACCGCACCGGCTGGGCCAGCGCCGTGCTGCTGACCGCGCTCGGCGTGCCGCGCGAGACGGTGATGGCCGACTACCTGGCCAGCAACGGCTATCTGACGGCCAAGAACCAGGCGCTGTTCGCCCACATGCCGCCGGCCCAGGCGGCCAATATCGAGCCGGTGATGACCGTCCGCCGGGCCTATCTCCAGGCGGCGTTTGACGAGGTCGACACGCGTTACGGGTCCTTCGACGCCTATCTGAACCAGGCCCTCGGCCTCGACCCGGCGGCGTTGACGCGACTGAAGGCGCGGTTTCTGGAGGGCGCGCCGGCGTCCTGAGCGAGCCCCAGCCCTTTGACGGGACCCCAGGACCGCGCCAAGCTGGCGTTTCACCGTTCGTGGACGGCAAGGATCGGGGTCTCGCATGAGCGCTGTTGATCGGAATCGCAGGGATGTTCTCGGCTTGGCCGGGGCGGGGCTGGGCGCGACCCTGGCGGCAGGCTGGCCGGCGCGGGCCGCCGACCGCGCGCCGAACCGGATCGTCGTCAACGCCCGGGTGTGGACCGTCGAGCCTGGGGCGCCGCGCGCCGAGGCCTTCGCGGTGCGGGGCGACCGCTTCGTCGCCGTCGGCTCCAATGCCGACATCCGCGCCCTGGCCGGGCCGGGTGCGGAGGTGTTCGACGCCCAGGGCGCGACCATCGTTCCGGGCTTCATCGACTGCCACAACCACGCCCCCGGCGAGACCCTCCTCTACGACGTCCTGGCCGGCAATCCGTTCGAGGTCGAGTTCGTCACCCTCGACAGCATCGTCGGCAAGCTGACCGCCAAGGCCCGCAGCCTGCCGTCGGACACCTGGGTGGTGGGGGAGTTCTTCGACGACACCAAGGTCAAGGACGGCCGCCTGCTGAACATCCACGACCTCGACCGGGTCTCGACGGTCCATCCGGTGGTGGTGCATCACCGCGGCGGACACACCGCCTTCTACAACAGCCGGGCCCTGGCCATGGCCGGGGTCACCGACGCCACCCCAAATCCGCCTGGCGGCACCTTCGACCGGGGACCGGACGGGGGGCTCAACGGCCGCGTCACCGACCGGGCCAACGCCGTCTTCGAGCGCGTCGGCCGGAGGGAGACCTTCACGCCGGAGGAAACCGTCCGCCGATCCCGCGACGGCCTCGCCTACATCTCCCGGCAGTTTGTGCGCCAGGGCCTGACCAGCGTCCACCATGAGGGCGGCGACCTGTTCGCCCTGCAGGAGGTCCGCGCCCGGGGCGACCTCAAACACCGGGTCAGCTATGAGGCGATCGGCGAGGTGCTGGAGGGCATGATCCGCACCGGCCTGCGCACCGGGTTCGGCGACGAATGGATCCGGCTGGGCGCCACGTTCGAACACCTCGTCGACGGGTCGTTCTCCGAGCGGACCATGGCCATCAGCACCCCCTATCCGGGCGTGTCGCCGCCCTATTACGGCAATCTGACGGAGACGCAGGAGGCGCTCGACGCCTGGGTCGAGCGGGTTCACCGCGCCGGCATCGACGTCAACTGTCACGCCAATGGCGATGTGGCGATCGCCCGGGTGCTCACCGCCGTGGAGCGCGCCCAGGCCCGTTTCCCCAGGCCGGGCGCGCGGCCGAAGATCACTCACTGCACCCTGCTCAACGACGACCTGATCCGGCGCATCAAGGCGGCGGGCGTGATCCCGGCGGTGTTTTCCACCTATCCCTACTACAACCCCGACAAGTTTCCCTTCTATGGCCATGAGATGCTCGAGCACTGCATGGCCTTCCGCAGCCTGCTCGACGCCGGCGTGCCGGCGGCGGCCGGATCTGACTTTAATCCCGGGCCGTTCTCGCCCCTGATGGCGATCCAGGCCATGGTCACCCGCACCGGCTGGAACGGCGAGACCTGGGGCGCCAGCCAGAGGATAACCGTCGACGAGGCGCTGAGGGTCAACACCCTCAACGGCGCCTACGCCTCGCACGAGGAGGGGCTGAAGGGCTCGATCGCGCCGGGCAAGCTCGCCGACTATGTGGTGCTGTCCGCCGATCCCCACACCGTCGATCCCGGCGCGATCAAGGACATCAAGATCCTGCGAACCGTCACAGGCGGGGCCACGGTCCACGAGGCCTGACGATTCGGCTCGGAGGTCGGGCCGGGCCAAGTTCGCGATGGCTCTTGGCTGACCTTAGGGTCAACGCGTATGGGGACGGGTCAAAATCAAACGCCGAACCTGTGTGTTCGACTCAGGAGAGAAACCATGGCTGAAGCCTATATCGTCGCCGCAACCCGCACCGCCGGCGGACGCCGCAAGGGCAAACTCGCCGGCTGGCACCCCGCCGACCTCGCCGGGCAGGTCCTGGACAACCTGATCGACCGCACCGGCGCCGACCCGGCCCTGGTGGAAGACGTCATCATGGGTTGCGTCGGCCAGGCCGGCGAACAGGGCAACAACATCGCCCGCGGCGCCGTTCTGTCGTCGCGCTTCCCCGAGAGCGTGCCGGCCACCAGCGTCGACCGCCAGTGCGGCTCGTCGCAGCAGGCGCTGCACTTCGCCGCCCAGGGCGTGCTCAGCGGCACCCAGGACATCGTCATCGCCGCCGGCGTCGAGAGCATGACCCGCGTGCCGATGGGCACGCCGGTGATCCTGCCGGCCCAGAACGGCCTCGGCACGCCGATGAGCCCGGCTCAGCAACGCCGCTACCCCAACATTCAGTTCAGCCAGTTCATGGGCGCCGAGATGGTCGCCGCCAAGTACGGCCTGACCAAGGACGAACTCGACGAATTCTCTTACCTCAGCCACCAGAAGGCCATCGCGGCCACCCAGGGCGGCGCCTTCAAGTCCG
>CAIQDO010000080.1 GCA_903870555.1 uncultured Caulobacteraceae bacterium | reverse complement strand
GGACACCTGGATGATCTCGCCCCGCACCTCCGACAGCATTTCTTGCTGGGCGTCAGTCGTCGGCGTCAGTCCGCCGCTGGCCTCGATGACCGCCTTCAATCGCCGCGACGCCTCGGGCGCGCGTTCGCCTTGGGCGAGGCGCGGCCACTCGTCATGCACGACGCTTTCGGCATAGGCCCGCAGATCAACCCTCGCCGCCGCAGCCGCGGGCGTGCCGAACTCGCCCAGATGCCTGTCCAGCTTGAGCACGATGGCCGCTTCACGCGCCGCGAGATCCTCGACGTTGCGGTGGAACGTCTGCTCCTGGACCAGGCCGAACGCCATGATCGCCATGGTCATGGACGCCATGAGCTTGAAACCTTCTTCGGCGCCCTTGGCGACATCGGCGCTGACCTCCAGACCGAACCGGCGGCGGACGGCGTAGGGCAGGACGACACAAAGGCTAACGGTCGCAGCGATGATCACCAGGCCGATTTCGAGATTCGGAAGGCTGTGTAGCCAGTCAAGCATGTCGTTCCCCACTGATGGCGCGAATGGTCTGGTGTCGCCGTCCCATGATCCGTTTCATGGAAGGACGAACAGGGTGAAGGTAGTGACCACGCTCGCCGCGTTCAGGTCGCGCGCCAGCTCCCGCTGCGAACGAGATTTTCCGGCGTCGAACGGGCTGGCGTTGTCGAGCCAGACACCACTGCGGAAGGAGTCCCCCGGGGGCTCCCCCGGCGCTGGCTCGGCGCCGCGGGCTGCGGCGGCGGCCGTTGCGGCCGTCGATCGCGCCAGCCGTACGGCCGCCGGGGTCGGCATGCGCCGAGCCGCCGCTAGAGCGCCGGCTGCGGCCGGACCCGCTGCGCTCCGCGTCGCGCAAGGCTGGCCCAGGCGGGCGGCATCGGCGCAGGCCCTCGCGGCAGAGGGTCTGGTCGAGGCTCCGCCTCGAACCGGCGCGGATGTTGCTAAAGCGGCGGGGGGAGCGGCCGTCACCGTCGCCTGCGGCGGGGGCGTCGGCGACGATGCCGGGGCGACCGGCGACGGAGACGGAGAAGGGGAAGGAGACGAAGACGAAGACGAAGACGGCGGCGGTGCGGGGGGCGTCGGCGCTTCCGGTGGGGGGTCCGGAGTCGAAAGCGAGTCGGGCAGCACGCCCGCAGTCGCGCTTCGGTCTGCGACCGCCGCCGCCGGCGCAGCTGGCGGCGGCGGCGGCGTAGGCACGGGGCTGATCGTCAGCGTCCCGTCGCGCGCCGTGAAAACGTAGTTGGCGGCCTGCAGTGTGCCTGTCGAGCCGGTGATCGGGTAGACCCCGGCAGGGCTCGCCAAGGTGGCCACCGTCGATCCCGATGCCATCCCGGTGATGTTCGCTGTGGCCTTGGAGTCGCCGGCCACAAAACCGGAGAGCGTCTCGGTGAAGGTCGGATCGGTTTCGCCGTAGGGCCGGGTCTGGTTGTCGGCGCTAACAGTCAGCAACGCCTTGGCGATCGACAGTTTGCCCGCTTGGTAGGACACGGCGTAGTTGGTGAGTTCGGCGCCGGCCGCGTTCGCGATCGCGACGTCGTAGGATCCGGCGGGCGTGTTCGCCGATACGACGGCCGAACCGCCAACCGTCAAGGCGACTGACGTCACAGTGTCGCCGTTGACCAGGCCTGTTGACGAAAATGCCGTCGTCCCCAGCGGCAGCACCTGACCATAGGTCGAGGTCCTGTCGGCGGCCATGATGGTCAGCGGCGCCTTGGCAATCGTCCAGTTGACGGCCGCCCCTGGGGTCAGGCGATAGTCAGTGTTGCCGAGAGTCAATCCGCCGACATAGGTCTCGCTGTAGACCCCGGCCGCCGAGGCCGCGGTGAGCGGCGTGCTCCAGGATGCGGCGCCTTGAGGCACGGCGTCGTTGACGATTGCGCCACCGGATCCGCTGGCGTTACTGTAGATGTCGAACGTAAAGTTCGGCGTGGCGCCGTAGACGCTGTCGCCCGCCAACAGCAGCAGATACACTGTCACCGCCGTCTCGTTTGGCAGGGCGATCAGATGGGGGTAGCCATGGTTGACAGCGGTGTCGAAACCCCAGCCGATGGACGCCCAGCCAGGATCCACGCCTCCGTTCGCCGCCGTTGGCCCGGCGAAGTTCGCGGGGTCCTTCAATTGAGCCTTGCTCATGCCCCAGTAGGCGCCGGCGAGGTCTCCCGTCTGGGCGGAGTCTTGGTTGAAGCCGATCGCCGCCAGGCCTGAGTTTGCCTGATTGTCGTAGAACGTCGATGTGAGTCGGCTCGCCTGGACAAGTCCGGCGAGAGCGCCGACCCACTTCGAGCCCGCTCCCGCCGTGACCGACCCGATGGCGAAGGCGTTCGTCACGGTCGTTGAGGAAATTTGGCCCGCCAAGCCGCCGACACCATCGGTCCCATCGGCCGCGCCGACGGAGCCGGTTGCGAAGCTGTCTATGATTGCTTGGCTGCCTGTCGCCTTATGGCTGTTGCCTGGGCCGGCGATGTTCGCCGTGCCGACCAGGCCGCCGACGAGGCTGCCCCCAGGGTCTTGCTCGGTGACCGCGCCGGTTGCGAAGCTGCCCGTGATCGTAGACATCGCGTTCGGGGATCCTGTGTCCAGCACCCCTACCAGTCCGCCCACGGCCCCGAGTGAGCTCGTGACCGAAGCGCTTGAGAAGCTGCCGCCGACGAGAGTCGATGTCTGAGGTCCGGAAGCCGAGGCGTCACTGGCCAAGACTCGGCCCGCGAGTCCGCCGACAAAGAGATAGGTTCCGTCAACCGCGCCGCCGACATAGCTGTTGAGGATTTGCGCCTGGGCG
>CAIQDO010000079.1 GCA_903870555.1 uncultured Caulobacteraceae bacterium | reverse complement strand
TGGGCGATCGGGGTCTTGCCGGCCGGGACCGGCTCGTCGGGATATTCGTATTTCAGCTGCGACAGGTCGAAGGCGATCCGCCCGGCGAACGCGACCGTGCGGGCTGTGGCCGCCGGCCAGCGGGCGAACAGCCGGGCCATCTCCGCCGGGCTCTTCAGGTGGCGCTCGGCGTTGGCCTCCAGCGCCAGACCCGCCTGGTCGATGGTGGTCTTCTCACGGATGCAGGTGAGGATGTCCTGCAACGGTCGCCGCTCGGGGCCGTGGTAGAGCACGTCGTTGACGGCGATCATCGGCGCCCCGGTCCGCTCGGCCAGGGCGTCCAGCGCCGCCAGCCGGATCAGGTCGCGGGCGCCGTAGGGGCGGGCCGCCGCCAGCCAGGCCCGGCCGGAAAAGGCGCCGGCCAGCTCCGCCAGGTCGGCAGCGAAGGCGCCATCCAGCCGCCGGGGCGGAACCACCAGGATCAGCTGCCCCTCGCCGTGGGCCAACAGATCGCCGCGGGTCAGCAGGCACTCGCCCTTCCGGCCCCGCCTCTGGCCGACGGTGAGCAGCCGGGTCAGCCGGCCCCAGGCTTCCCGATCCGACGGGTAGCACAGCACCTCGGGCGTCCCGTCGACGAAGGCCAGCCGGCAGCCCGGCAGCACCCTCTGGCCAATCTCCCGCCCCTTCGACCAGGCCCGCACCACCCCGGCCAGGGTGTTGCGGTCGGCGATCCCGATCGCCGCCAGCCCCAGCGCCTTGGCCGTCAGCACCAGCTCCCCCGGATGCGACGCCCCGCGCAGGAAGCTGTAGCTGCTGGTGGTCTGCAGCTCGGCGTAGCTCATGGCCGCGTTCACCCGAACAGGCCATGCATCCACCACTTGGCCGGCGTCTCGGCGCCGTAAAGGCCGTCGCGGAACAGCCAGAAGCGGGCGCCGGCCTCGTCCTCGACCCGGTAGTAATCACGCGCCCGGCCGGGGCCGACCTCGTCGAAGGGGTGGCGCCACCATTCCTCGGCCAGGCGCTCGGGCCCCTCGGCGCGGCGGACGCGGTGCGGCGCCCCCCGCCAGCGGAAGAACACCGGCGGGTCGTCGGGCACCGGGGCCATAGCCTCGATCGGCTCGGGCTGGCGAAACAGGCGCAGCGGGCGGGGCCGCAGCGGATCCCAGCCCTCGCCCCGGGTCGCCGCCCCCAGGATCGGCGACAGGGCCGGCCGGCGAGCCACCGCCCGCCCCGGGTCGTGACTTGGCCGGGCCTCCGCCCGCCACACCGCGCCCGCCCCCAGCCGGTTGGTCAGACGGTCGACCAGGGCCGCGGCCCCGGCTTCCACCCCGGCGTCGGCGCCTTCGCCAAGCCGCGCTTGACGCGCCGAGATCGGCTCGACCGCCTCGGCCGTCAGGGTGACGACCTCGATGCCGAAGCCGGGATCGACGCTGTCCAGCTTTGGCGCCAGCAGGCGATGGATGGCGGCGGCGTCCCGCCCGGCCAGGGCCAGGCCGGCGCTGACCAGGTGGGCGACGCCATCGAGCCGGTGGAAACAGAGGTCGAAGCGCCGCGCGCCCTGACCGGCGGTCTCCAGCCGGGCGCACAGGCCAGCGACGATGTCGGCCGCCGCCCGGGCCAGATCCTCCGGGGCGCTGATCGGGTCGGCGAAGGCCCGGCGGGCGAACCAGGGGCTGGGCGGGCGGCGATAGACCAGCGCCTCCCGCGTGCGGCCGAGCCCGTGGTCAAGACGGGCGATCACCGCGGCGCCGAAGCGGCGAACCACCTGGTCGCGGGGCAGGGCGGCGAGGGCGGCGACGGTGGTCAGGCCCAGCCGGGCGATCTGGGCCGCCGTCTGAGACTCCAGGCGCAGGGCCGACGGCGGCAGGGGCGCCAGATGGGCGGCCTCGTCGCCGGGATCGACGACAGTCAGGGCCGGGCGGCCGAAGCGGGCCAGGGCCCAGGCGGCGCCGGGGGTTCCGGCCACGGCCGCGCGCACGGGAAGGCCGTTGCGGCCCAGCCGGGCCGCCAGATCGGCGGCCATGGCCGCCTCGCCGCCCCACAGGTGGGCCGCGCCGGTGATGTCGAGATAGAGCCCGTCCGGGGCGTCGATGGCCACGGCTGGGGAAAAGCGGGCGCACCAGTCGGCCAGAGCGGTCAGGGCCGCCGCGTCTGCGACAGGATCGGCGTCGGCCATGACCAGTTCGGGGGCCAGGGCCGCGGCGTCGGTCGCCTTCTGGCCGACGAACAGGCCCAGCCGCGCCGCGCCGTCGTCCACCGCATAGAGCCGCCGGGCGCCCCGCTCGGCCTGGACCAGGGCAAAGGCCTCAGCCGGCGCGGCGCCATGTCCCGGGACCTGGGGGTTGCGTCGCCGCCAGTTGGCGATCGCCCAGCAGGGCGACCACACGCAGAGGATACGGTCCATCGGTCATCTCCGCGATCAAGGCGCCAGGCCGGCCGCGCGCGACCTGGAGATCCAGACTCATTTTGTTCTCTTTTTGTTCTGTTCCGGAGTCCGAAGGGAGTCAAGGCGGAGGGCGAGGCGACTTCGGGCCGGTTGAACGCTCGGCCGCGCGATGGGCCGTCAAGCGTGGGTGGCGGGTTCCGGCGGCGACGCGATCCGGCCTGGTCCAAACGGTTCGAGCAGCTGACCGATGAGGGTTTCGGAGGTCCCCTTGGCCGTTCCATAGGCGGCCGGCCAGTCGCGGGGGCGATGGAAGGTGCCGAACAACCCGTCCATCACCGGCAGCATGGAGGCGTAGTTGTGGTCCTTGTGGTCGTCCAGGGTGTGGTGCCAGTGGTGAAAGAACGGACTGGCGACAACATACTCCAGCGGGCCCAGGCGCAGGCGCAGATTGGCGTGGATGAAGAAACTCCATATCGTGCTGATCAACAGCACCAGTCCGGGGATCAGGGTCGGATGCGGCCCCACCGGCGAGGCCAGACCGGTGGCGTAGAGCAGGACCAGGCCCGGCAGCCGCGTGATGAGCAGGTCGACCGGATGGGCGCGGGTGTTGACGAGAAACGTCACATGCCGGGCGCCATGGTGGATGGCGTGAAACCGCCACAGCAGGGGAATCTCATGGCTCCAGCGATGACCCCAGTAGAAGCCGACCTCCCCCACAACCATCGCCAGGGTCATCCGGGCCCATAGGGGCAGGGCCGCGGCCGCGCCGGTGAGGCCGGCCGGCAAGACGGCGTGAACGCTCCAGGCCAACAGCGTCGCCACCGGCCCCAGCAGCACGATCGGGGTGACGCTGTTGAGCGCGTACCAACCGAGGTTCAGCGTCCAGCCGGAAGGGAACAGCCTTTCCTTACGGACAGGAAAAGCCGCCTCCAGCGGCGCGAACACCGCGATCAGGATCGCCAGCCAGACCCCGGACCGGACGACCCCGAGCAGTTGCGCCGCGAGGTGAGGGTGGGCGCCCAGGCGTCAGCCGGCCGGGCAGGCCGACGCCGCCCGGCGTCGCCGCGCCGCGCCGCCCAGGCCAAACAGGCCGACGAGCATCATCGCCCAGGTGGCGGGCTCCGGAACGGCCGTCAGGGACACGTTGGTGAGAAGCGCCGCCGGCGGGGTGGTCGACACGTCCGGGCTGACCATCAGGAACGAGAGAACCTCGGATGAGGCGGTGGCGGTGAAGGTGAACGTCTGATTCAGCCAGCCGCTGAAGCCGTGGCTTTCGATCGTCACCAGCGAGGTGCTGTAGGTCTCGGCGCCGAGGCTGGCCGAGATCTGGTTGTGCGTGATCCCGTTGAAGCCGTAGCCGGGCAGATAGACCTGCGCCGCAGCCCAGTCGAACGACAGGGCGTATTGCTCCCCGGCGGTCAGGCCGTTGATCGTCTGAGTGAGGGTGTTGGGATATTCGACGGGGTCATCCACCGCCAGGAAATTGCCGCCGCCCGGGATGGCGACGGGAAAGCCGTTGGGGGAGCCGTTCCCCGGGCCCCAGAGGCCGACGTAATAGTTCGTGACGCCGATGGTCAATGCGACCGCGCCGAGGCCGTCCGCGGCGCCCGGCCCGAACAGATAGCCGGTGCTCGGAGAGGGGAAATTCCAGTCGGCGAGCGCCAGGGGCGCGGCGAGGTAGCCGTTGGAAACGCTGGGAAAGGCGGCGTTGACCGACCCGGTGGTCAGGGTCTCGAACTTGCCGTTCTGGACCAAATTGCCCGCGGGGGCGCTCGTGGCGAGCCCAAGGACGACCGTGAGCGCGATCATGGATGTCGAAACGGTTCTGTTCATCACGATTTCCCCTCGCCGGAAACCCCTTACCTGCCCGAATAGAGTTGATCGTAATTCTCAAAAACGCAATCGGATTTTTTGTGACATCTGTACGAACAGGATTCGCGGTGCGTTTGGGCGTGTTTTTTACAGACGCCCGGCGCTTCGCCTGAAAACCGGGCGTGCGGATAGGATTATCCGGTTTTTTATATCACTCGGCTTGAGGTCTTGCGTCACCGTCGTCCGGCGAT
>CAIQDO010000078.1 GCA_903870555.1 uncultured Caulobacteraceae bacterium | reverse complement strand
GTACGACGGCCCTGTCCAGCCGAGCGCCAGGAATATCAGGCAGGTCAGCAACAGGGTGGCCACGGTCATGCCCGAGATTGGATTGGACGACGAGCCAATTTCCCCAGTCAGACGCGACGAGACGGTGACGAAAAGGAAGCCGAAAACCACGATCATCGCCGCGCCGAGAATGTTCATGTGCAGACTGCGGGCGAACAGGATGCCGGCCATCAACACGATAAGGCCGATCCCCACCACCTTCGGCGACAGGTCCCTATCGGTGCGCAAGGTCGCGGCCCGGGCCACCGTCTCGGCCCGGCGCGAACGCCAGTCCCGAACGCCGCCGGCCACGCCGCGCCAGATCATCGGCAGGGCGCGGAACACGCTGATAAAGCCCCCGACGGCTACTGCGCCGGCGCCGATATAGAGAACATAGGCGCCGCGGATGTCGTCAGGCCCCATGGCGGAGATCGGCATCGTCCCAGGGGCGAGAATAACGCCGGGCGCGGCCGCGCCGAAGAAATGGATCATCGGAATCAGCACCAGGTAGGCGAGCACCCCGCCTGCGGCCATGGTCGAGCCGATCACCGGGCCGATGATGTAGCCGACGCCGAGCAACTCGGGAGAGATTTCAGCGGCGATCGAGCCGACCGCCAGAGGCGCGCCGAACACCTTCTCCGGCGTGTCCTTCCACAGCTTGAAGGCTTCCATCGCCAGCTTGTAGATCGCGCCGCTGGCGAAGCCGGCGAAGATGGCGCCGGCCCCGGAGCGGGAGGCTGCGGCGTCGGTCGGCGTGTCGGACGCCTCGCGACCCATCGCCCGCTCCTCGGCGGTCGCGCCGGCCTTGAGCACCTCCGCGCAGGCCGTGCCCTCGGGGTATTTTAGCACGCCGTGCTGTTGCACGATCAGGGCCCGGCGCAGCGGGATCATCATCAGGATGCCGAGCAGGCCGCCCAACATGCCCACCAGCATCACCCGCGTGATCTCAAGGTCCAAGCCCAGGATCATGATCGCCGGCATGGTCACGCCGATGCCGAAGGCGATCGATTCGCCGGCCGAGCCCGCCGTCTGGACGATGTTGTGTTCAAGCACCGTCGCCGACCGCAATCCCAGGCGGCCAAGCAGGCGGAACAACGTCAGCGAAATCACCGCCACCGGGATCGAGGCGCTGACGGTCAGACCGACCTTGAGCACCAGGTACAGGGAAGAGGCTCCGAACACCACGCCGAGCAACACCCCGACCACCAGGGGAACCACGCTCAGTTCGCGAAGCGACGCGCTGGCCGGAATCAGCGGACGAAATCTGGGGATCGAATGATGGGCGGCGGCGCCCGCGGTCTTGTCCAGTACGGTCACTTTGCCTCACACCCGGTGAAGCGGTCATCTGAGCATACTCCCCGGCGGTGGGCCAGGGCGCGACGGGCCGTGGAGGTTGGACCATGACCCGCGAGGTTCCACATCGTGTCGCCTATGTCGCCTTCGAGACGACGGCGTCTCCCGCGCTGACGGTCGCGGGGAAGTTGCGCCTGCCGGTCGAAGGGCCGTTCCCAGGACCGGCCGTTGTCATCTGTCACGGGTCGGACGGTGTCGACGGGCGAGGGGAGTTCCATGCCTGGGCGTTGAACGAAGCCGGGATCGCGACGCTGGAGATCGACATGTGGGCGGCCCGGGGCGTCGCCCGCGGCGCCGCCGCTCGGCCCGGCTCTCCGATCGAGACCGTCGCCGACGCCTTCGCCGCCCTGAGTTTTCTGACAAGGCAGCCGGAGATCGATCCGTTTCGGATCGGCGTGATGGGTTTTTCCTGGGGCGGAGTGGTCAGCCTGCTATCGGCGACACGCGCCGTGTCCGAGGCCTACCGGGGCGCGGGACCTGTCTTCGCCGCGCACGTCGCCCACTACCCGGTCTGCTGGGCCTATGGTGTCGTGCCCGGATTGAGCCTGGTCGATCGCACCGGCGCCCCGATCCTGATCCAGACCGGAGAGGCCGACGCTTACGATACCCCGGGCGCCGGAGAACGGCTTGCGAGCCGGTTAAGAGCCGACGGCGGCGCCGGCGCCATCGACCACCACGCCTATGAGCACGCCACCCACGGATTTGATCGGGATCTGCCGACCCAGGTCATAAACGATCCGTTCGCCCATGAGGGCAGGGGGGGGCCTGTCACCATGGCCTTTCATCCCAACGCCGCAGCCCAGGCCAGAACCGCGGCTGTCGCCTTCCTTTCCACCCGGCTCTAAAGGGCCCTTACGGGCGCGGCGCGGTAGTCGGCTGGCAGCAGCGCCTTCAGCGCCGCGACCTTGGGCAGGTCGTAGGTGGCGATATAGGGGCTGTCGGGATGCGCCAGCAGATAGTCCTGATGGTAGGTTTCGGCGGGATAGAAGCCGTTGAAGGCGTCGATGCGGGTGACGATGCGGCCACGATAGACGTGCGCGGCTTCAAGCTGGGCGACATAACGTTCGGCGACCGCTTTCTGCACCGCGTCCATGACGAAGATCTCGCCGCGGTACTGCGGTCCCACGTCGGGGAATTGTCGATTGAACTGTGTCGGGTCAGTGGCGACCGAAAAATAGATCCTAAGGATCTCACCGTAGGAAATCTGCCTCGGGTCGAACGTGATTTTCACGGATTCGGCATGGCCCGTGGTCCCTGTGCTGACAAGCTCATAGTCCGCCGTCGCCTTGGAGCCGCCAGCGTAGCCCGATAGCACCTGCTTGACGCCCTTGACGTGCTCAAAGACGCCCTGGATACCCCAGAAGCAGCCACCGGACAGGATGGCAGTCCGTAGGCCGTCGCCAACCGCCGACGGATCGTAGGCCGGGGTGGGCGCCTTCACCGGGCCGTTGGCCTCGGCCTGCGCGGCGCATCCCGAGGCGATCACACCGACGATGGCCACGGCGACAATGGCCAAGCGGCGACTGGGGCGGGAGGCGTGGCGGACAGTCATGATGAAAACTCCAGAAACGGGAGGCGCAAGGCCGCCTCCATGAGGCAGGTTCGCCGACGGTAGCATCGAGGTTACGGTGTGAGCCTGACGACCCGTCCCATTTGATAGGGCGCAAGGCCGCGGTCGGATCACAGCCGCCGCGGCCCCCCTGGCGGCCAGGCGAAGAAAGCCTGTATCCTCGCGATCATCGTCCAGCGTTTCGGGACGGAACCGCGTGGGAATCTCCAATGACGCTTCTGCTCAATATCCTTTGGTTCATTTTCGGCGGGTTCGCCGCTGGCTTGGCTTGGATGATCGGCGGCTTGATCCTGGCGGTGACGATCGTTGGCCTGCCTTGGGCGGCGGCCGCCTTTCGGATCGGCGTGTTCAGTTTCGCC
>CAIQDO010000077.1 GCA_903870555.1 uncultured Caulobacteraceae bacterium | reverse complement strand
CGGGTCGTCATCAATCAGGGCGGCGATCCGCGTCGCCAATTCGGCCAGTCCCGCCCCTTCGACCGCCGAAACCAAGACCGCGCCGCACCGATCGGCCGTTTCGGCGGTATCCTCCGCCACGTCCGGGGTAAGCAGATCACTCTTGTTCCAGACTTCAAGGATGCGACGACCGTCCTCGGCCTTGACGCCGAGTTCATCAAGCACGGCGACAACGTCCTGACTCTGCGCCGCGGAATCCTGGGTGGCTATGTCCCGGACATGGAGAATGACATCGGCCTCGCGGACCTCATCCAGAGTCGCGCGGAAGGCGTCCACCAGTTCATGGGGCAGGTCGGATATGAACCCCACCGTGTCGGAGAGAATGGCGGAACGGCCATTGGGCAGGCGAAGTTGACGAAGCGTCGGGTCGAGCGTGGCGAAAAGCATCGATTTCGCCAGAACCTCAGCCCCGGTCAGGCGATTGAACAGCGTCGACTTGCCAGCGTTCGTGTAGCCGACCAGGGCGACGATCGGATAGGGCGCGCGTTTCCGCCCCTGCCGCTGAAGGCCACGTGTCCGGCGCACGTCGGCCAAATCGGCCTTGAGCTTGACAATCCGATCCAGCAGCAGACGCCTGTCCGCCTCGATCTGGGTCTCGCCGGGACCGCCGAGAAAACCGAAGCCACCCCGTTGCCGTTCGAGGTGGGTCCAGGTGCGCACCAGCCGTGAGCGCTCATAGTCCAGTCGCGCCAGTTCGACCTGAAGTCGCCCTTCCCCGGTCCGCGCCCGTCGCGCGAAAATCTCCAGGATCAGACCCGTCCGGTCGATGACCTTGACGTCCCAGGCCTTTTCGAGATTGCGCTGCTGCACCGGCGTAAGCGCGTCATCGACGACCGCTACATCAATGGCCCGGTCCCGACAGATGGCGGCGATCTCCTCCACCTTGCCCGCGCCGAAAAGGCTCGACGGCGTCACGGTCCGGATGGGCACGATCAGGCCCTCCCGAACCTCAAGGTCGAGAGCCAGGGCCAGGCCCTGGGCCTCCTCAAGCCGTTCACGCGGCGAGCGGCTGGCGGAGGCGCGGGGACGTACGGGATGGATGACGAGCGCCACTTGAGGGGGCGCCCGATGATCGATTGGGCCGGTTTTCAATCGTCTTCGGCTTCGTCCATCGGAGGTTCATAGAGCTGAACTGGGCCGGCGGGCATGATGGTGGAGATCGCGTGCTTGTAGACAAGCTGGGCCTGACCGTCCCTGCGCAGCAGCACGCAGAAGCTGTCGAACCAGCTGACGACACCCTGTAGCTTGACACCATTGACCAGAAAGATCGTCAGGGGCGTACGGCTACGCCGCACGCTGTTTAGAAAAGTGTCCTGCAGACTAAGTTTCTTATCGTTAGACATGGGCTTTTGCCCCTTTTTTTGAGGTTCGAGCGCATAGCGACCGTATGGCCGGACAAAACACGCCAAATCACGCGGCGTTACCCCGCGCGAGGCTCATATAGAGGGCTCTGAGCCGTTTCGCCACCGGTCCGGGCGCGCCATCGCCGACATTGGCCCCATCGATCCGCACCACGGGCAGCACCAGGCTTCCGGCGCCTGTAATAAAGGCTTCCCGCGCACCCTTGGCCTCGGCCACAGTGAAAGGACGCTCGTCGAGCTTCAGGCCCGCGTCGGAGATAAGCCCAAGCAGTGAATTGCGGGTGACGCCGCGCAGGATATTGGCCTGAATGCCACGGGTGCGCAGCACCCCGTCCGCGTCCACGATCCAGGCGTTGCTTGATCCGCCTTCGGTGACAAGGCCCAGGTCGTCCACGAACCAGGCCTCCACCGCGCCGGCTTCCTTGGCCGCCTGTTTCGCCAGGACATTCGGCAGCAGCCCGACGGTCTTGATGTCGCACCGACCCCATCGGTTTTCCGGAACGCAAACGACACCCACCCCCCTCGCTGCGCGTGCGTCGCTGGCCGCCAGATCCACGCGCTTTGCCGTTATCACCAGGCTCGGCGGAACCGGCGGATCCGGAAACGGATGATCGCGGGGCGCGACGCCGCGGTTGACCTGAAGATAAATCAGGCCGTCGCGAACCGCATTCCGCCTCAGGACTTCCATCAGAACGACGGTCAGGGCCGCCTCCGACATCGGAGGGACGATGCGCAACTCCCCCAAGCTGCGTTTCAGTCGCGCGAAATGACCCGGCGCGTCGGCGAGCCGGCCGCCGAAAACAGCCCAAACCTCGTAAACGCCATCCGCGAACTGGAAGCCGCGATCCTCGATATGCACCGCGGCGTCCGCGTGGCGGACGTAGCGTCCGTTGACATAGGCGATCCGGCCCATCAGTCCCCCGTTTCCTCAACAAGCCGCGCGCCGCCAAAGCCGAGAGATTTCAGCTTACGATGGAGCGCCGAACGTTCCATGCCGATGAAGGCCGCCGTGCGCGAGATGTTTCCGCCGAACCGCATGATCTGGGCGTCGAGATATTCCCGCTCGAACAGTTCGCGGGCCTCCCGAAGCGGCAGGGCGATCGTACGCTCGGCGCCTAGGCCACCCGTCGATGGTGAAGCGCTGGCTTCCACGGGCAGCATGTCGGCCGTAATAGGTTGGCTCACCTCGCCAGCCGCGAGAATCAGCACCCGCTCCACCACGTTTTTCAGTTGGCGCACGTTTCCGGGCCAGGCCTGAACCTGCAGGGTGGCGTAGGCGTCGGGCGCGAGGGTGCGCCGGGTCAGGCCTGACGCGGCGCTGAGTCGGTCGATGTAGTAGTCGATCAACTCGGGAATATCCTCGCGCCGTTCCGATAGCCCGGGAACGCGCAGAGGAACCACGTTCAACCTATGGAACAGGTCCTCGCGCAATCTGCCGGCGGCGATCTCCGTCGCGAGGTCCCGGGATGTCGAGCTGACGACGCGGACATCCACCTGGACGTCGCTGTCGCCGCCAACCCGGCGGAACCGCTGTTCCACCAGAACGCGAAGGATTCGGCTCTGGCTTTCACGCGGCATGTCGGCGACGTCGTCGATATACAGGGTGCCGCCATGGGCGCGTTCGAAAACCCCCACATGCCCGGGACGGCCGCCTCCGGGCTCTTCCCCGAACAATTCCCGATCCATGCGCTCGGGCGTCATGCCCGCCGCGCTTATCGCGACGAATTCATTGCGCGCCCGCGGGCTGGCGGCATGGATCAATCGGGCCGCGGTTTCCTTGCCGGAGCCCGGGGGACCCGAGATCAATACCCGGCTGTTCGCCGGCGCCACGCGCGCGATCATCGCGCGCAGCTGCTGCGCCGCGGATGAGCCGCCGACCAGTCCGTCGGGCACGATGGCCTGGGTGCGGAGTTGGCGGTTCTCCCTACGAAGATTGGCCGCTTCCAGAGCGCGTTCAACGACCAGCATCAGGCGATCCGACTTGAAGGGCTTTTCGATGAAGTCGTAGGCGCCCCGTTTGATCGAATTGACAGCCGTTTCGATATTTCCGTGCCCCGAGATCATGATCACCGGCAGGTCGGGGTCCAGCGCCTTGACGCGATCGAGCAACTGCAGGCCGTCCAGGCCCCCGCCGGTCATCCAGATATCGAGGATCAGCAAGGCTGGCTTGCGGGCCTTCAGCGCCGCGAGGGCCGCTTCGGCGTTATGGGCGGTTCGCACGGCGTAGCCGTCGTCCTGAAGGATCGCGGCCACCAACTCACGGATGTCGGCTTCGTCGTCGACAACGAGCACATCGCTGATCATGCAGTCACCTTGTTGTCGGGAGAATCGGCGTCTCGCCGCTCCGGCGTATCTCGGGGGCGTCGGAACCACAGACTGACCCGCGCGCCCTGCCCCGACACGGCGTCGGCCAGGGCGAGTCCTCCACCGTGGTCCTCAAGTATGCGTTTGACGATCGCCAGCCCAAGTCCGGTGCCTTTTTCACGGGTCGTGACGTAGGGCTCGGTAAGCCGGTCCCGGTTCTGGACCGGAAGACCCACGCCGTTGTCCTCAATGTCAATTTCAACCCGATCGTCGGTTGTCGTCAAATCGATGGTGATCCGGCCGGCCACAGGGTCACTCGCCAGTCCGCGGGCGGCGATGGCCTCGCGCGCGTTCTTCAGCAGATTGGTCAGGGCCTGGCCGACAATTCTTCCGTCACAAACCAGGGGGGTCGGAACAAGCGGCGTCCTGAATTCTATCGAGACGTCCGGATCGGCTACCCGCTGAGCGAACGCCGCTTGGCGAAGCAATTCGGCCGCATCATGGGTCGCGAATTGCGGCGTCGGCATGCGCGCGAAGTCGGAAAATTCATCGACCATCCGACCGATATCGCCGACCTGGCGGATGATCGTGTCAACACAGCGATCGAAGATCTCCGGATCCGTGACAATTTCCTTGCGATAGCGACGGCTGAGGCGTTCCGCCGAAAGCTGGATGGGGGTCAAGGGGTTCTTGATCTCGTGAGCAATCCGTCGGGCGACGTCACGCCAGGCCGCGTTTCGCTGAGCCGCCACCAGCCGGGTAATGTCGTCGAACGTCAAAACAAGACCCACGGCGCCAAAGCTGGCGCGCGCGCGAACCCGGCGGGTCACACTGGCGCGGGTGATGTCGACATCTTCCTCGGCTTCGCCCTTCTTTTCGAAGGCGGCTTTGGCGACGGCCTCAAGTTCGGGGGCGATTTCCGCGAGAAGCCGGCCCTGGGTGGCGTTCGGATCCAGGGCGAGCAGACTGATGGCCTGGCGATTGACGGCTGAAACCCGGCGGCCATTATCCAGGCCAATGACGCCGGCGCTGACCCCGAGCAGGACCGCCTCCATGAACAGACGTCCCGATTCGGCTTCGACATGGGCCGAGCGCAAGGCCTCCTGCTGTTCCTGGAGGTCGAAAGTCATGCGGTTGAAGGCCCGCGACAGCACCGCGATCTCAGCCGGATCGCGCCTCGTGTCGACCCGGGCGGTCAGATCACCGCCGGCGACTCGGCCCGCGGCCTGGACCAGCCGCGCCACCGGCGCCGCGATACCGTCGGCCGCCGCCATGCCAAGCCAGATGGCGCCGACGAGCACCAGGAGCACGGTCTCAAGATAGCTGAACGCGAAGGCCGCCTGAATTTGCGACCGCTTCACCTTGGCTTGCCGGTAGGCGATCAGGGACGATTCGGTTTCCCGAAGGTGGCGGAAAATCCCGTGACTGAGTGGGCGGACGACATAGAGGTAGGCGTCAGGATAGCCCCTAAGGCGATAGAGCGCCCGGTAGAGATCGGCGGTTTCGAACTCGCCCACCGAGACATCCCCTTCGTCGGCGGTCCGGAACGTCGACTGAGGCGGCGCAAGAAAGCTGTCGCCGCCGTCGGGCGGGTCCGCGCGAGCGAGAATCCGGCCGTCGCGGTCGACCACATAGGCAGCGGAAAAGCCGCTTTCCCCCACCAGATCGCGTAGAAATCGTCCGTAGGCCACCGGCGCATCGGACAGGCTGGCGGCCGCCTGATCCAGGCTGTGCGCCATGACCCCGACGTGGCGGCCGATGTAGTCCTTCTGTTCGTCGACGTAGGACCGCGCCACCGTGGCGCTGTTCTCCACCACGGTCTGAACCCGGGCGCTGAACCAGTTGTCGACGCCCCGTGTGACAAGAACGCCGAAGAAGAGGGCGACGATCACGGCCGGCGCCACGGCGGCTAGGGCGAACAGCGCAACAAACCGAAGATGCAGGCGCGCGCCTGCGTCACTCGACTGGGCCCCAACCAACCGCACGAGCCGCCAACTCAGCAGGCTGGCGACCACGAGTATCATGATGAAACCCAGCACAAGCAGGGTCAGAACGACAGGGCTCGCGGGTCCCAGCGCGCCACTGAGCGTTGGCGACGATGCCAGGACGACGGACGCCGCCGTCAAGGCGGCGGCGAGTGTGAAAGCGACGGCCATCACCAGCCGGGCGCCGACCAAGCCGCGCCACGACGGTGTCAGGCCTATCAAGAGACCGCCTCCCTAAGCGGTCGGCGACCAAGTGTCAGATCGGCGAGAACGCCGCATGTGCTCATGAAGCGTGTCTAGACCCGCCTGTGCCCCGAATTCAACAGGACAGTGGCAAAAAGGCTTCTCCCAGTGTCAGCGTCCCTTGGCCTTTTCGATTCCAAGGTCGTGAAGGCGCTTCCGGAGCGTGTTGCGATTGAGGCCAAGCACTTCGGCGGCGCGCATCTGATTTCCACGGGTCGCGGCGAGGGTGAGCTGGAACAGGGGGCGTTCGATCTCGGCCACCACCCGATCATACAGGCCCGACGGTGGCACGCCACCGGGCTGGGCGGCGAAGTAGGACGCGAGGTTTCGCTCCACCAGGGTCGAAAGGCTGACCGGTCCCTCTCCAGCTGGCGTGGTCGCCTGCTCTGCCAGTTCTCGCTCGATGATACGGGCGCCGATCGTTTCCTCGCCATAGAGGGCGCAAATTCGCCGGATCAGGTTCTCCAGTTCGCGGACGTTACCGGGCCAGTCGTGCAGCTTGAGCCTGTCGAGGGCGGCCTGATCGATCGTTTTCGACGGCAGGCCTTCGCGGCTGGCGCGCAATAGGAAAGCGCGGGCCAGTTCCGGGATATCATCGGTGCGCTCGCGCAACGGCGGAACGCGGATCGGCGCGACATTGAGGCGGAAGTAGAGGTCTTCCCGAAAAAGGCCTTGGGCGATCAGGCCGCGCAGGTCACGATTGGTGGCGGCGATAACCCTGACATTGGGCCTTCGGCCGGTCTTCGGATTGATGGCCGGTTCGGCGCCGTCGAAAACCCGCAACAGCCGTGTCTGAGCGTCGAGCGGCATGTCGCCAATCTCGTCAAGGAACAGCGTGCCGCCGTCCGCTTCCACCAGCCGTCCGACTTCGCCGTCGCCCCTGCCGAACAGCTCGCTGTCCACGCGTTCCCGCGGTATCGCCGCCAGGCTGATCGCCACGAACCGGCCATCCCGCCGCCGACCCAGATCGTGGAGCGCGCGGGCGACCAGTTCCTTGCCCGCGCCGGATTCCCCCAGAATCAGCACGGTCAGATCGGCGCCAACCAGTCGGGCGATCGTCCGGTAGACCTCCTGCATCGGGGCCGATCGGCCGATCAGCGGCAGCCGCTCGTCGCGCACCGCCCGGGCCTGGGCCTTGGCGGCTTCCTTGTCGGCAGGCCTCTCCAGCGCTCGCTTGGCGATGGCCGCCATATCGTCCAGGTCGAAGGGCTTTGGCATGTAGTCGAAAACACCCCCCTCGGCCGCGTTGATGGCCGTCAGAAGCGTGTTCTGCGCGCTCATCACGATCACCGGCAGCTTCGGTCGGAGTTTGCGAATTCGGGGAAGCACGTCGAACACGTTCTCATCTGGCATCACCACGTCGGTGATCACCAGATCCCCGTCGCCCTCGGTGACCCATTTCAGCAAGGTGGCGGCATTCCCTGTGGCGCGCACGTCATAGCCAAGGCGGGAAAAGGCCTGGGACAGCACCAAGCGGATCGAAGCGTCGTCGTCGGCGATGAGAATTTTTTGCGGCGTGGTCGCCATGACGGACTATCCTCGGTGATCATCAAACGGGAGCGGCAGGGAGAAGGACGCGGAAAACGGTGCGTCCCGGTTCAGATTCGAAATCGATCAGCCCGCCGTGACCGGTCACAAGCTTGGCTACCAGCGCCAGACCGAGACCCGCCCCATTGGCCTTGGTGGTGACGAAGGGCTCGAACAGGTGGTCGCGCAGGCGGCGCGGGACTCCAGGCCCATTGTCCATCACCTTGACCTCGAGGGGCGCGCCGTGGCCGATGCGACCATTCTGACCGCGAATCTTGATCCCGTGGCGGTAGCCGGTGCTGATCACGATTTCGCCACGGCCGTCGCCGCGGGCATGGGCGGCCTCGGCGGCGTTCTTGGTGAGGTTGAGGAAGATCTGGATCAGCTGGTCTTCATCGCCCCAGGCCGGCGGAAGCGACGGGTCGTAATGCTCCCGAAGAGTCAGGCCGTCGGCGACGCCGTTGGCGACAAGAGCCCGAACCCGATCGAGAACCTGATGAATGTTGACGCCGGTGCGGTTGGGCGGCTCGTCATCGGCGAACGCTTCCATCCGGTCGACCAGCCTGCGGATGCGGTCGGTCTCGTCGACAATCAGCTGCGCCAGAGGCATATCCTCGGCGCTGGCGCCACTCTTCAGCAACTGCGCGGCGCCTCGGATGCCCGCGAGCGGATTCTTGACCTCGTGGGCGAGCATCTGGCCCAACCCCATCACCGACCTAAGCCCAGCCGCGTCTCCCGAGCGTTCGACGCCAGGGGCGGGAGATCGCACGTGAAGGGTCAGCAGGGCGCCGCCATCGGGCAACGGCGTGGCCGCGGCGTCGGCTGTCAAGGAGGCCTGGCCGAACAAAGCGACCTCAATGTCGCGAACCCGCACCGCGGACTGGGTGTTTGAACACCGCTGAACCAGCGTGATGAGCGCCGAATCCGCGGGCAGGACCTTGTGCAAAGGATTCCGTGTCAGCATCCCGAGCCATTGACCGAAGAGCTCCTCGGCGGCCTCGTTGACCGCTCTGACCGTGCCACCGGCATCAATGACCAGCGCCGCTTCCGGCCAGGCGTCAAACGCCGCCGCGCGCAGCGTCTCGAAACGAGAGGGCGATCCAGACGTGGTCAGGCTCGTCACGCCGCAAGCTTTCCATCGGCAGGGGTCCAGAGCGCCGAGAGCGCCGCATGAATCTGGGTCTCGGATTCGAGCCGGCACAGACTGGCCCGGACAGATCGGCGCAGGACGGAGTCCGCCGGCCACGGCGCGTGCTCCACATAGGCGGCGAGATGCTTGCGAAACATGCGCACTCCCCGATGAGTTCCGTAGAACCCGATACTGGCGGCGAGGTGCTCCCGCACGATCCGCAGACGCTCGACGGGTCCGGGCTCGCTCGGCAATGCGCCGCTCAACCCCGCTTCGATTGCCGCGGCGACCCACGGTCGACCCAAGGCTCCGCGACCGATCATCACGCCGTCCGCGCCCGAACGGTCGAGCGCTCGAGCGGCGGTGACCGTATCGAGAATATCCCCGTTGACGATCACGGGGATCGCCACGGCCGCCTTGACCGCCCCGACCGCGATCCAATCCGCGTGGCCGCTGTAAAATTGTTGCCGGGTCCGCCCATGCACTGTCAGGCCGGCGGCGCCGACCGACTCGGCCCGGACGGCCATTTCCGGCGCGTTTATGGAGGTTGCGTCCCAGCCGAGGCGCATCTTCACAGTCACGGGCCTGTCGGTGGCGGACACGGCCGCCCGGATCAACGCTTCCGCAGCCACAGGATCGCGCATCAAGGCAGAGCCGCAGGCGACGCCGGTGACAGTTTTCGCCGGACATCCCAGGTTCAAATCGACGATGTCGGCGCCGGCGCGCGTTGCCTGTTCACAAGCCCGAGCTATCGCTTCGGGAATCGCGCCGACCAGTTGGATCACCGTCAGAGGGTTCCCCTCAACCACCGACGCGCGGCGAAGCGCTTCTGGCCGCGCCTCAAGAAAGGCTTCACCCGCGACCATCTCAGTTGCGACATAGCTGGCCCCCAGGGCCGCCGCGATCCGACGAAACGGCAGGTCCGAGATCCCCGTCATGGGAGCGATCCAAACCCGGCCGGGCACGCGAACCGCGCCTATTGAAATGACATTGCTCATTTTGTACTCAGCATCCGTGCCCAACCTTTAGGCACTTTATGGCGGCTCGTAAAGCCTGGACACAGGACGAAGCCAAGCTAAACAGCGGCATGAAGTTTTGCGCCGTCATCGTCGCCGCCGGTTCCGGCCAACGCGCGGGCCCCGGAGGCCCCAAGCAGTGGAGGACGCTGCATGGCAAACCCATCGCTCGATGGTCCTTGGAGGCGCTGCTGGCCGCTGGAGCCGGCGAGGTGGTGGTGGTCACCGCCCAGGCAGACCAGGATCAGGCCCGCGCCGCCTTTTCGGGCCTCGCCGGCTGGTCTCTCGCGACCGGGGGCGCGACGCGGGACGAATCGGTGGTTTCGGGCCTGAACGCACTTCGGGCGAGCGATGACGCCGTTGTGCTGGTGCATGACGCCGCCCGTCCTCTGGTCGAGTCGAGCCATGTCGAGAGCTTGCTTGCGGCGTTGGAGGACGCGGACGGCGCCCTGCCCGCCCTTCCCGTCACCGATACGCTCAAGGAGCTGTCCGCCGAATCCGGTGGGGTCACCACGGCCGACCGCAGCCGCTATTGGCGTGCGCAGACGCCCCAAGCCTTCCGACTTGGCGCCCTGAAGGCCGCCTATGCCGCCTGGCCGTCGGGCCAGGCGCCAACGGATGACGCCGCGGTGATGGAAAAGGCCGGAGGGCGCATCGTGCTGACCGCTGGCGATTCCCGCCTGATCAAACTCACCTATCCTGAGGATTTCGCCATGGCCGAACTGATGGCGGGCGGCGCCCGCGCGATCCGGGTTGGACAGGGCTTCGACGCCCATCGGTTTGGACCTGGCCAATCGGTTTGGCTTTGTGGTGTCGAGATCCCGCACAGCCGGGGGCTGGTGGGCCACTCTGACGCCGACGCAGGCCTCCACGCCCTTACGGACGCCCTGCTGGGCGCGATTGGCGAAGGCGACATTGGCGATCATTTTCCGCCCACCGACCCCCAGTGGCGGGGCGTCGCGTCCTCGGTTTTCCTCCTTCACGCCGTCGACCTGATCACCGCCCGCGGCGGCCGGCTGGTCAATGTCGACGTGACCCTGATCTGCGAGCGTCCGAAGATCAAACCGCACCGCGAGGCCATGCGCCAACGCCTCGCCGAGTTGCTCGGCCTTCCGCGCGATCGGGTAAGCGTCAAGGCGACCACCACGGAGGCCATGGGCTTTACCGGCCGGGAGGAAGGTCTCGCCGCCCAGGCGATCGCCGCCGTTGAAGCCCCGATCTAGATGTTAGGGTCAACGTCCATTTTGCCCTGAAATCGGTCAGCGTTTGCCGGAGGAGGGATCCCGCAAACGGCGCACCAAGGCGCCGATCAGGTCGGTATGATCGTCCGTCCAGGCCGGTACGCCCTGGGCGTTGAGAGGGCGCCATCGGGGATCGCGGATGAACGGCGAGAGGCCGGCGGGAGTCCTGGCCAGTATCAGCGCGTCCTCCGAGGATTCCCACATCGCCGGCAAGGCGCGATTGGCGAAGTGGGCTTGAAACAGGCCCGAGGCGCCTGTCGAGGCGGCCAGCGCCTGGGCTGGCCGGACCAGGTCTAGGTTGCGATTGGACAGGTGCAGTATCACCACCCCGTCCGGCTTGATTCGCGACATGTAGAGTCTGGCGGCCTCGACCGTGAGCAGGTGAGCCGGCACGCTGTCCGAGGAGAAGGCGTCGATGAGCAGGATGTCGAAGCCGCCTGGCGGCTGGCGGTGCAGGGTCAGACGCGCATCGCCGAGCCGATAGTCGACGCGCCCCCGCGCGCATTCGCCAAGGTAGCTGAAGTTCCGCCGGTCCGCGGCGATTCGCACGACGAGCGGATCGATTTCGAAGAAGGTGAAGTGGTCAGCGGCCCGGTCGTAGGCCGCCACGGACCCGGTTCCCATACCCACCGCGCCGACCTCCAGGCGCGGTTTGGCGGCCTGCTCCGCCTGAAACACCTGACCGATCGGCGTCTCGTGGGCATAGTAGACCAAAGGCGTGCAACGATAGGTCGGCGATTGGGCCTGGGCGCCATGCAACGTCGTGCCGTGCGCGAGCATGCGCACTTCGCCGCCAAGACGCGGATCGACCAGCCGCGATTCCCGCAGGACGCCATAGAAACCCCGCCATGTGCGGACGACATCGACGTGGTCGACCGCCGCGGCCGCGCCGAAGGCGAGCACCATGGCGACGAGGGCGAAAAGGCGTCCATCGCGGGCCAGGAGCAGACCGAGCAACGCGCCTGTGGCGATCAGGCCGGCGATTAGACGCTCCTCGCCCCCAGGCCCAAGGGCGCCGACCCAGGATAACATGCCGTTACCGACCGGGTGGCCGATTATTATCGACGCGCCGATCACGACCGCGCAGGCGGTGACCAGCCCCCACGACAGCGGGCGTCTCAGCCCGCCGTGCCGCCAGGGTCTGGCAAGGCAGGCAAGAACGAGCATGGCAGGGTATTCGACAACGGTCGCGAACATCGCCGGCGCCAGGAAGGCGTTGTAAGCGCCGCCAATCACGCCGCCGAGCGACATGCAGATATAAAAATCAGTCAGCCGCGCACTCTCGGGGCGTCGCGCCACCAGAGCCTGGTGGCAGATCAGGGCCGCGAAGAAGAAGTTGGCGAAGTGGACGGCCAAACCGAACAGGAAGGCGCCGGGCATTGGCCGGATCAGCGCGCAGGCGCTGACCATTGTCCCCGCTCCCAGCACCAATGCCAGGCGCGAGGAGATCAGTGGCCGAGGCTGAAAGGCGACAATGAACGTGGCGAGGTAGAGCGCCAGCGGCGCCACCCAGAGGAAGGGGGCGGAGCCGACGTCGGTGGTTACATAGGTCGTAACACCCAGCATCAGGCTCGATGGTATCGCCGCCAGGGTCACCCAGCGGCCTCGTTCGATCCAGGTCGGCGGCGAAGCGGTGGCTTCCGCAGCATTGGCTTTGACGGGATTCTGGCGCCACAGCACCACGCCGAGACTCAAGGCAATCGCGGCAAACCCGGCATAGCCGACGCTCCATACAACGGCCTGAAGCCGCAGACTCATCAGCGGCTCGACCACCGCGGGGTAGGCGAGCAGGGCCAACAGACTACCCAGGTTGCTCACGGCATAGAGCCCCCAGGGCCCGGCCGTTTCGTCTCCCGGCAGGGCGCGAGCGTGCCAGGCCTGGAGCAGCGGCGCCGTGGCCGACAGGGCGGCGAACGGCGCCCCAACCGACAGCAGCAATGCCCCCATCAGCCAGAAAGCCGGTCGCGCAGGATCAGGGTCGCCAGCGATCGGCGAAATCACCAAGGGCAGGCTAACGGCCGCGACCGCCAACACCGTCAGGTGGATCGCCACCTGCCAACGAAGCGCGCGAATCCGCTGGAGCCCGTGCGCATAGAGATAGCCAACCAGCAGGGTGGCCTGGAAGAACGCCAGGCTGGCGTTCCAGACCGCCGAAGAGCCCCCAAGCACCGGCAGGATCAACCGCGCCATCATCGGTTCGACCATGAACACCAGGGTTGCGCTGACGAACACGGCAAGGCCGAACAGCCATGGAGCCGGCAGGCGCCTCGCGGACGGTTCAGTGTCGACCATTGGAGACGATTCGCCCTTGAATCCCTGACCAGGGCGATGTTGGTCTCAGGCTGGTCAGCTTGGCTAGGCCAAGGAGAAGGAACACCTATGTTTTCCCTGGAAATTCAGACCCTCGCCCGATTGGTCATCGACGACGCGAGGGAACGGTCCCTGCGAATCGTCACTGCTGAGAGCTGCACCGGCGGTCTGGTCGCCGCGGCGATCTGTGCGATCCCAGGCGCCTCGGACGTGTTCGAGCGGGGCTTCGTCGCCTACACCAATCGGGCCAAGCAGGAGTTGCTCGGCGTCTCCGGTGACCTGATCGCCGACCTGGGCGCGGTTTCCGAGCCGATCGTGCGGATGATGGCCGAGGGCGCCCTGGAAAATTCCCACGCTCATGTCGCCGTCGCCATCACCGGTGTCGCCGGTCCTGGCGGTGGAACGCCGATGAAGCCGGTCGGCACCGTGCATTTCGCCACCACCCGCGCCAATCAATCGGTGCATCACCGCATGGAAATGTTCGATCTCGACGAGCGTTGGGACATCCAGATGGCCGCCGTGCAAACGGCGCTGGAGATGCTGCGCGATCGCCTCAGATAGGGTGTGGCGACGTCTGCGCGGGCGGACCGTAGAGGTCGTGCGCGCGCCGCTCGAAACAGCCGATCAGCTTGGAAACGGCCCGCTCGAAGTTCGCCGATAGCAACCCATGAAGCAGCCGCGTGCCGAATTCGAAGTCGATTTCGAAGCTCAGTTCGACGCCTTTGGGATGGGGCGTGAAGCGCCAACGGTTGCGCAAATGTCTGAACGGGCCCGATAGCAGCTTCACATCGATCACCAAGGCGTTGCTATCGAAGCGGTCCCGTGTCGCGAACCGCTCCCTGATGATGGCGAACTTGACCTGCGCCTCGGTGTCCATTTCCACCACGCCTTCGCCGAGATCGCGCCGGTTCCAGGTCCTCATGGCGGTCACCCAGGGGACAAATTGAGGGTAGCGCTCGACATCGCCGACAAGGTCGAACAGCTGTTGCGGCGTATAGGCCAGATGACGGACGACGACGTGGCGCAAACGAAGGTCAGACGCGTGTTTCGAGGGCGCGACGCGCCTCCCGCAGTCGACCGAAATCCTCTCCGGCGTGATGGGAGGACCGGGTCAGAGGACTGGCGGAGACCATCAGGAACCCCTTCGAGCGCGCGATGGTTTCGAGGGTCTCGAACTCCGCGGGCGGCACGAACCGATCGACAGGCGCATGCTTGCGCGTCGGCTGCAGGTACTGGCCGATGGTGAGGAAGTCGACGCCTGCCGATCGCATATCATCCATCACCTGCATTACCTCTTCCTTCGTTTCGCCCAGGCCGACCATTAGTCCTGACTTGGTGAACATCTGCGGTGATCGCTCCTTGACCCGTTCAAGCAGGCGAAGGGAATGATAGTAGCGCGCGCCGGGGCGGATCATCAGATACAACCGAGGAACTGTCTCAAGGTTGTGGTTGAACACGTCTGGACCCGAGTCGATCACAATGTGCGCCGCGGCGACCGGCTTGCGCAGGAAATCCGGCGTCAGGATTTCAACGGTGGCTGCCGGCGCGCGGGTCCGAATGGCCCGAATCGTCGCCGCGAAGTGTCCCGCCCCACCGTCAACCAGGTCGTCCCGGTCAACCGAGGTGATCACCACATGCTTCAGGCCCATCAGGGCCACGGCTTCGGCGACCCGTTCGGGTTCCGACGGCTCAAGCGGCAACGGCTTGCCCGTGGCCACGTTGCAAAAGGCGCACGCGCGCGTGCAGGTCTCACCCATGATCATCATGGTGGCGTGGGACTGGGTCCAGCATTCGCCGATGTTCGGGCAGGCCGCCTCCTCGCACACGGTGACGAGACCATGGGATTTGACGATCTGCCGTGTCTCGCTGTAGCCGGCCGATCCCGGCGCGCGGACGCGCAGCCAAGGCGGCTTGGCCAGCAACGGCGAGTCCATCCTCGCTTGCTTCTCGGGGTGACGCGCATTGCGCGCCGACGCTCTGTCGATGACTGTCGCCATGCGGCCTAGATCGTCCCTCTGACGTCCTGGATCAAGCGCGCACGCGAAACTTCGGCCTTTGCAACCATCATCGCGCCCCTGTAGCTTCCGGACAAATCGCAAACGATCGTTCAAAGGGAGGGGCCCGCCCCCCATGGCACGCGAATTCAATGTCGCCGACACCCAAACAACCCTCTTCGACGCCTTGCTCGACGCCGCCCGGAAATATGGGGCCAAACGCCCGATCCTGGAGGATCAGGAACGCAACCCGCTCTCCTACACCGACCTGATCCGCGCGGCCTTCGCTCTGGGCGGGAAAATCGCGGATCTCACCTCGCCGGGAGAAACCGTCGGCCTGTTGATGCCTTCCAGTTCCGCTGGCGTCGTCACGGTGTTCGGACTGCATGCCTACGGCAGAATTCCCGCAATGCTCAATTTCACGGCCGGCCTGCGAAACCTTCGGGCGGCGGTCAAACTCGCAAGCGTGAAGCGCGTGGTCACATCCCGGCGGTTCATCGAGCAGGGGAAGCTGCATGACCTGATCGACGCGCTCGAGGAGCGCTGTGAGATCACCTACCTTGAGGATGTGCGCGCGAGCCTAAAAACGTCTGATCGTTTGGTCGCCCTGGTGGCTTCCCTGTTCCCGCGCCGCGTCCGCGCCAAGCTCAAGCCCACCGATCCGGGCGTGATCCTGTTCACTTCGGGCAGTTTCGGCGCGCCGCGTGGCGTCGTTCTCAGCCATGCCAATATCATCGCCAATGTCGCCCAGGTCGCCGCTCACATTGATCTCGACCCCGACTGGGTGCTTTTCAATCCCCTGCCCATCTTCCACTGCTTCGGCCTGACCGCGGGGGTGATGCTGCCGATTTTGACCGGGATGAAGGCGTTCGAATACCCAAGCCCTCTGCACACGAAGATCATCCCCCCGCTCGTCAAGGACTGTGGCGCCAGCATCCTTCTCGCCACCGACACTTTCGTCAATCAGTACGCCCGGGCATCTTCCGGCGACGAACTGTCCGGGTTGCGGTTCATTGTCTGCGGCGCGGAAAAAGTGCGCGAGGAGACGCACAATCTGATCGCCGACCGATTCGGACCGGTGCCCGTGCTGGAAGGCTACGGCGCGACCGAGGCCTCGCCGGTGATTGCGGTCAACAAGCCCAATGACAATCGCCGTGGAACCGTCGGCGGCCTGTTGCCTGGGATTGAGACCCGAATCGAGGCGGTGCCGGGGATCGCCCGCGGCGGGCGCCTTTTCGTGCGCGGCCCGAACGTCATGACCGGCTACCTCGACGCCTCGGGCGCGCTCGAGCCGCCAGATGGCGGCTGGCACGACACAGGGGACGTCGTTGAGATGACCCTCGACGGCTGGATTACGATCCTCGGTCGGGTGAAGCGGTTCGCAAAGATCGGTGGCGAGATGGTCTCCCTGACCGCGGCTGAGGATCTGGCGTTGAGCCTATGGCCCGAAGGGCGGCATGCCGTGGTCGCCATGCCGGACGGCAAGAAGGGCGAACGGCTGATCCTCGTGACTGACCGTCGCGACGCGGACGCGTCCAAACTGGTCGCCCACGCCCACGCGGTCGGCGCATCGGATCTCACTGCGCCGCGACGCATCGTCAAGGCCGATGAGATCCCCGTGCTAGGCTCCGGCAAGACCGACTATGTCGCAATCCTGAGGATGGCGGAGGCCGAGGGACCTGGCCGGTAACCGGGTGCGGACCAAGTCCGTTCGCCGTCAGAGATGCAGCGCCCTGCCATAGGCGTCCAGGACCGATTCGTGCATCGCCTCACTCATCGTCGGGTGCGGAAAGACCGTCGCAATGATCTCCGCCTCGGTCGCTTCGAGTGTCATGGCAAGGGCGAAGCCCTGGATCATTTCGGTCACTTCAGCGCCGACCATATGCGCCCCGATCAGGGCCCCGGTGTCGGCGTCGAAGATCGTTTTGACAAGGCCGTCGGTCTCACCCGCCGCGATGGCCTTGCCGTTCACCCGAAACGGGAATCGACCGACCTTCACCTGGAGCCCCTTGGCCTTGGCCTGGGCTTCCGTGAGTCCGATCGAAGCGACCTGCGGCGTCGAATAGGTGCAGCCTGGGACCGATGCCGTCAGGG
>CAIQDO010000076.1 GCA_903870555.1 uncultured Caulobacteraceae bacterium | reverse complement strand
CGCCCAGGGACACGGCGAGGCCCCGCGCTCGGGTCTTGTCGCCGAACAGCGCCAGGGTCTGCGGATCCGGCCCGATGAATGACAGGCCCTCGTCCCGGCAACGTTGGGCGAAGCCGGCGTTCTCCGACAGGAAGCCGTATCCAGGATGAACGCAGTCGCAACCGGACGCTTTCGCCGCCGCGATCACGACGTCGATATCGAGATAGGCGGCAACCGGATCGCCTGGGTGACCTTGCGACGCGATTGGCAGGCTGACTGTTGTTGAGCGGCTGTGAAGCGCCAGGGAGTCGGCCGGCGCGTGGATGCTGACCGAGTCGATCCCGAGAGCGGCGGCGGCGCGGGCGATGCGGATGGCGATCTCGCCACGGTTGGCGATCAGGACCCTTTTGAACACGCGTTTCCCCACAGCTTTGCTGGACCGGGCTGTTGTCCCGTTACGCCGGGCGCCCTTTCGGCAAGGCTGAACGAGCCCATGCCAAAAGTCCAGGCGACGTCGAGGATCGCCCAAGGCGGCGCGCGGGCGCCTCCCACCGCGCATTCGCGGCCGGCCGGCCGGAAGCGATTCGAATTCCCCTGCGTTGCGGTCGCAGGCTGGCGTAGGTTGGCGCCGATTGCCGCATTCCGGAGAGCCTTGCCATGGATCAGTCGACGTCGGCGGACCGCACGCACGCCGCCTCGCCTCGCGGAGTCGTTCGCCTGCTTGGTCGCCTGCTCGGCGACGTGATCCGCGAACAGCAGGGCCTGGCCACCTTCAACCAGATCGAGCAAATCCGCGTCTGGTCCGTCGGCGCCCACAGAAGTGGCGAGTCCGACTCCCGCCTGGGCGACCGCCTGCAGGGGCTATCGCTGAGCGACACCCTGTTGTTGATCCGCGGCTTCGCCATCTTTTCCCAGTTGGCCAACATCGCCGACGACTACCTTTCACGGCGCGAGGCGCTCGCCGCACAAAGCCCCCTCGCCAGACTGGGAGCGGCCCCGGGCACGCCGGCGGCGCGGGCTTTCATCGCTCAGGCCGTCATCACGCCGGTGATCACAGCCCACCCGACCGAGGTGCGGCGCAAAAGCACGCTGGACCGCGAAACCGCCATCGCCGCCCTGCTGGACGGATCCACTGGCGCCGGTCGGTCCACGACCGAGGACTTCGAGAGCGCCCTGAAGCGCGAGGTTCGCATCCTCTGGCAAACCCGTATGCTCCGTTCCGAACGGATCACCGTGGCGGACGAGATCGACAACGCCGTTTCGATTTTCGAAAAGACCTTTCTGCCGGAAATCCCCGCGCTGAAGCGCCGGCTCGCCAGGGCGGTCGGCCTCGAAGGGCCCCTGCCCGCCTGTTTCCAGCTCGGCTCCTGGGTCGGCGGCGACCGCGACGGCAACCCTTTCGTCGGCGCCGACACCCTTGACTACGCCCTGCGTCGGCAGGGGGAGGTGGTGATCGACTGGCTGCTGGGTCAGCTTCACACCCTTGGCTCGGAGCTGTCGCTGTCCGACGAATTCACCAATGTCACCCAAGACCTGGAACGCCTCGCCGCGAGCAGTGAGGACGCCAATCCCCATCGCGCCGATGAGCCTTACCGCCGTGTGCTGGTGGGCGCCTACGGACGTCTGGCGGCCACGCGAACCGCCCTGCTCGGCCGCGGTCCGCAACACCGGCCAGGCGTCGAAGCGCCCGCCTACACAGCGCCGTCGGAACTCGCGGTCGACCTGTCCATCGTCGCCCGATCCCTGCAAACCAACAATGCCGCCGATCTGGCCAACGGCCGCCTGCTGGATGTCCGCGAGGCGGTGGACACCTTTGGCTTCCATCTGGCCCAGGTCGACATGCGGCAGAATTCGGACGTTCATGAACGGGTCGTGGCCGAACTTCTTGGCGCCGCGGGGACGGTGGCGGACTACCTCGGCCTACCCGAAAGCCGGCGCGTCGCCGTGCTGGTGGCTGAACTGGGCAATCCGCGGCTGCTGCGCTCGCCCTACCGGACCTATTCACCCGAGACGACCGGCGAACTCGCGGTGGTCGACGCCGCCGCAAGCCTGCGACGCCGGTTCGGCGCAGGCGCCATCGCCAACTATGTGATTTCCAAGGCCGCCAGCGTCTCGGACATGCTGGAGGTGGCGATTCTGCTGAAGGAGGCCGGATTGTTCACGCCGGGCGAGACGCCTGCCTGCGCCCTTCGTATCGTGCCCCTATTCGAGACGATCGACGACCTGCGCGCCAGCGCTCGGGTCATGGCCGACTGGTTCGATCTGGCGCTCGTGAAGGCGATCCTGGACCGTCAGGGGCGGCTGCAGGAAGTGATGATCGGCTATTCCGACAGCAACAAGGACGGCGGCTATGTGACTTCCAACTGGGAAATCCGCACGGCGATCACCGGCCTCGTCGCCTTGGGCGCGGCGCGCGGGGTCGACATGCGGTTCTTTCACGGTCGCGGCGGCGCAGTCGGCCGGGGCGGCGGGTCCAGCTATGAGGCCATCCAGGCCCAGCCTGCGGGGGCCGTCCGTCGCGGTATCCGCATCACTGAGCAAGGCGAGGTTGTATCATCCAAATACGGCCACCCCCTCGGCGGCCTGATGAGCCTGGAGACCATCGCCGCCGCAACCCTGGCCGCGGAGTTGGACCATGAGCCGGACGCCGCCGACGACGCCTACGCCGGCCTGCTTTCGGAGATCAGCCAGGACGCCTTCGACGCCTATCGCGACCTCGTCTACGAGACGCCGGGGTTCGAGGACTACTTCCGGCAATCGACGCCCGTACGGGAGATCGCGGACCTGAAGATCGGCAGCCGGCCGGCCTCGCGCACCCCGTCCAGCCGCATCGCCGACCTCCGGGCCATCCCCTGGGTATTCTCCTGGTCGCAGTCGCGCGTCATGCTGCCCGGCTGGTACGGCTTCGGCTCGGCCATGCATATCGGCGATCCGCAGCGGCTGGAAACCTTGCAGGGCCTGCATGCCGCCTCGCCGTTTTTCCGGTCGGTGATCTCGAACCTGGAAATGGTGCTGGCCAAGTCCAGCCTTTCCATCGCCGCGCGATATGCCGATCTGGTCGCCGATCGCGCGATGGCCGCGACGGTCTTTTCACGGATCGAAGGCGAATGGCGCGCCAGTCATGACGCCGTCCTCGCCATCACCGGCCAGGCAAGCCTCCTGGAACGCGCTCCCCGCCTTGGGCAGTCAATCCGTCTGCGCCTGCCGTACATCGACCCGCTCAATGTGCTGCAGGTCGAACTGTTGCGACGTCACCGGGTCGGCGAGGCGGACGACGACATCCGCCGTGGCATCCACATGTCGATCAACGGCATCTCGGCGGGATTGCGCAACAGCGGATGACGGACTTCAGAAGCGCTGGATCGCCTCGATGAGATGCCCCTCGGGGTCCCTCAGGAAGGAAAACCTCAAGGATAGCTCGGGTAGCGACTGGATATTCTGAACCACCGACCCGCCCGCGCCAAGGGTCCGGGCGACGAATGTGGTTAGCTCGTGATGTGTCCGGAGTTCGTAGCTCGTGAAGTGACCGGTCCTATGTCGCCTGGGAACAGGAGACGCGGATGGACCGGGCACGGATCAACGAGGGCGTACGACGGAT
>CAIQDO010000075.1 GCA_903870555.1 uncultured Caulobacteraceae bacterium | reverse complement strand
GAATTTTGTAGCGCAACGCGCGACGCTTCACAAGGAAAATGTAGCGTCTTACGCTACAAACGACTTATCTTCCAACCGAACACCGCCAACCGCCGCGACGCGCGCGCCATCAGAAAATGTCGCCGAGGTCGATGGCCGCGCCCTTGACGCGCGGCCGGACAACCAGCTCCAGGTCGAGCGCGGCAAGGACCGCGAGAAGCGTGTCGAGCGTGGCGCCGCCGCCGGATTCAAGACTGGAGATGGTGGCCTGGCGTTTGTTGATCAGCCCGCCCAGATCGGCCTGGGTCAGGCCGTGGGCCTTACGTTGGCGGCGCAGGGCCGCGCCGAGCTGGACGGGGGTGCGGGAAGCCTGATCCATGAGAACACCTCATGGCCAATATACGATTTTTCGCATGATTCAGCAATATACTGTTTTACGTATAATTCCTGTTGATACGAATACCCGTATGTCAGCTCGAACAGACAGGGGCTCGGCGGAGGCGCGGATGGCGGGGCCGTTGGAATCGACGAACCGGGACGGGGCCAGGCAGGCCAACGGATTGGTCGTCTCGGACATGGTCATTCCTCCTGATGGACGTCTCAAGCGCGCCTTGACCCGCGCCCACGCGGGATCGACGCCGAGGCTGGACGATGTCGCGGGGCCTGTCAGGCTTGGCGTGGTCGTCCGGCAAGCGCCGGCGTGAGCCCTGACACCGCTGATTTCGTAACATGGCGCGTCGGCGCGTTGTTGCGTTCCGGAACCGATGCCCATTATGGTCAAAACGGTCATGTTTCACGGATTTGGTGGGGTTTCCCGAGCACTTCGCAAGCGATGGAGGGTGAAATGTCGCCCAGGTTGTCAATCGGCGCCGCGATGGATGGTCATCTGAGGCGGACGGGCTGGGCGATCGCCGCCCTGTTCCTTTCAGCCGTCGCCGCCAACGCAGCGATCGTGCCGCCCAAGGGCGCCACGATCCAGGGGGTCGACATCTCCTCGTCGGACGGGCCGATCGACTGGTCAACCGTGTCGACCTCGGGCGTTGGATTCGTCATCACGCGGCTGGGCTTCGGCACGACGGTGGACTCGCAGTTCGCGAACAATTGGCAGGGCATCCACGCCGACGGTCTCGTCCGCGGCGCCTACCAGGTCTTCGCGCCAAACCTCAGCGCGCTCGACCAGGCGAACGTCTTCCTGGCCCAGGCCGGAACCTTGGGTCATGGCGACCTGGCGCCCATTCTGGATGTCGAGACGACCAACGGCCAAAGCAACGCCACGATCATCGCCGGCATCGACCTGTGGGTCGCCACCGTTGAGAGCGCGACCGGTCGCACGCCGATCATCCTGACCGGTCGGAACTTCTGGAACGGAATCGGTTCGCCCAGCGCCGACGGGACCGACCTGTGGATCGGGGCGTTCTCCGTCGCCGCGCCGAACCTGCCGACGGCCTGGAGCGACTGGCGGCTGTGGTTGTACGGCACGGGCAGCCGCCTGGGGCTCGGCAATGTCGACCTGGACCAATTCAACGGCTCGGCCGCCGACTTGCAAGCGTTCGCCGGCGGCGCGCCGGAACCCGCCACCTGGGCGATGATGCTTCTCGGTGTCGGCATGGTCGGAGGGGTCCGACGGGTGGCGCGCCGAGAGTCCAATCGGGCGCCGGCCGCACGCTGACCCCACCGCCTATGCTTCCAGCAGCGCCCGCCGCATCGCCTCGCGCCGCGCGGCGTAAACGCCGATCGTGTCGAGCCAGGCTTCCATCCCGCCCGCGCGGGTCTCCACCGTCTCGAAGAACCGCGGCAGGTAGGTGGGCTGGACCGAGATCATCCGGTCGAGGACGGCCGGCGAGACGTCGAAGCCGAAGAAGCCCCTCACCCGCGCCAGCACCGCCGGATCGCCGGCGCCGAAATCGTTGGCGGTTCCCGACAGCAGGAAGTCGGCCAGGATCGCCTCGCGCTCGACGCCCAGCACCGAAAGGATCACCCCCGCCAGCATGCCGGTGCGGTCCTTGCCGGCGGTGCAGTGGATCAGCAACGGGCCCTCAAGGGTCGGCAGGGCGTTCAGCGTCTGGGCGAACACGCGCCGGTAGGCCGGGTCGAACGGCAGGGTCTCGTAGAGATCGAGGTAGAAGGCGTCGATCTCGCCGATGTCGCGCGGCCGCAGGGCCAGCAGGGCGTCGTGCGGCGCCTGGATGCCCGCCTCTTCCATGCCGTGGCGCGCGACGCGGTCCGCCCAGTGTTCCGGCCAGGGCGAGGGCGACATCGCCTGTTCGGCGGGGTGGCGCAGGTCGGTGATCAGGCCGAAATCCAGCGCCACGGCGCGGGCCAGGGCGTCTGGCGCGGTCCCTCCCGGCTGGGCGGAACGGTAGAGACGGCCCCGCCGCACGGTTCCGCCATGGCGCGACGGGTGGCCGCCGAAGTCGCGGAAATTCCTCAGCATGCCGTGGATGCGGCGTCGATGTTGAAGCCGGGGTAGACCCGGCGGAACTCGGCCAGGATCTCGTCATAGGGCACGTCGGCGTAGACGCCCCGATCATTCACATACTCCATGTGGCGCTGGCCCTTGCCGTCGAAGGGATGGAAGATCGAGTCCGCGCGGCCGTCGAACTCCAGCGGCAGGACGCCGAACTTGACGCACATCTCGATGTTGAACGCCGGCGTCGCCTTCACCCAGCGCCCGTCCAGCCACAGATCGACATAGCCGTGGAACAGGAACAGGTCGGTCCCCATCCGTTCGATCAGCCGGGGCGTCGCCAGGTGGTTGCGCACGTCGGCGTAACCGAGGCGGGCGGGAATGCCGGCGGCGCGGGCCGAGGCGGCCAGCACGGCGGCCTTGGTGACGCAAAAGCCGCGGCCGCGCGCCAGGGTGGCGCTGGCCGAGAACCCCTCCGGCGAATAGTCGATGTCATAGGGATCGTAGCGAAGGTCGTCGCGCACCGCATAGTAGAGACGGCAGGCGCGCTCGATGTCGGTTCCCTCCCCGGCTCGCGCCTCGGCGTAGGCGCGGATCGCGGGAGCGTCGGAATCGACGAAGCGGGACGGCGCCAGGCAGGCCGAGGGATCCGGCGATTCGGACATGGCATTTCCTCCTGATGGGCGCCCGCGCGCCTCTTGGCCCGCGCTCGCGCGGGGATCGAACGCCAAGGCTAGACCCTATCTGGCGGCGTGTCAGGCCACTGTCTTCATCAGCAAATGCCCATCACATTCGCCTCAAATTATAGGTGATAGGCGCGCCGCCGATGTTTTGTCATATTGAAATCAATCGGTGCGATGTCACGGTCACGTGACAGGTCACGAGGGGCGAATGCGGCGATTCAGCTTGAAGCCGCGCCGGTTGGCCGAACCGCCGCGAGGGGTCGGGGCGGCCCTGCTCCTGGTGGCGGTCTACGCCGGCCTGGCGTCCATAACGCGGCTGATGTCGTATCACGTCGACGGGTTCACGATGTTCTGGCCGGCCAACGGCGCGGTGGTCGTGGCCATGCTGATCCTGCCTTACCGGTCTTGCCTGGCGGTGCTGCTGACCTGTTTCAGCATCAACATGGGGCTGAACCTGCTGACCAACTATGCCGTTTTCGACAGCTGGGTGATCTCCGGACTGAACATCTTCGTCAGCTATATGACGGCGGTGCTGACCCGACGGCTGTGCGGCGCGACCACCGATCTGTCGCGGCTGCGCCGGCTGGCGGTGTTCGCCCCGGTCGCGTTCCTGTCGGCGGGCCTGGAGGCGGGTGTCGGCGAAGTCATCTTTCCCACCGGCAAGGTGATCGCCGAAGTGCTGCACGACTGGCTGCAGTGGGCCTTGTGCGATGGGCTGGGCCTGCTTCTGTCCACGCCGGCCATCCTGCTGTCGTTCAAGAACTATCGCGAGGCGGACCGCTCCGAGGCCAGTTCCCTCGAACGCTGGGGCCTGGTGGTCGGCGCCGCCCTGTTCACGATGTCATCTTTCGCCTTTCTGCAGACGCCGTATTTCCTGTTGATCTTTCCGATCCTAGGCTCCAGACTCAATCATAGCCAATAGGCGAGGAGCACGGCGAGGGCGACAGTGGATAAGAAGTTGCGGGCCAGTTTGTCGTAACGGGTGGCGACGCGTCGGAAGTCCTTCAGTCGGCAGAACGCATTTTCGATAAGGTGGCGGGACCTGTATCGGCTCTTGTCGAGCGGGATCTTGCGTTTGCGATTGGCTTTGCCTGGGATCACCGGCCGTGCGCCCTGCTGTCGGATCGTCGCCCTCAGGGCGTCAGAATCGTAGCCCTTGTCGCCCAAGATGAAGCGTGCGCCCGACAGTTGGGCCAGGAGTTCGGGCGCCGCGGTGACGTCGTGAATATTGCCGGGCGTGAGCAGGAGCTTGAACGGGCGGCCGATCACATCGGTCAAGGCATGGATTTTAGTGGTGTTTCCGCCGCGCGAGAGGCCGATCTTCTGCGTCTGGGCCCCCCTTTTCCGCCAAACGCCGAGCGCTGGGCCTTCACATAGGTGGCGTCGATGGCGACGTTGTCCCTGGCAGCGCCGGTTTCCGCCAGCGCTTCCAGCATGCTGGTCCATATGCGTTTTCGCGACCAGCGGTTGAAGCGATTGTAGATCGTCGTGGGCGGGCCGTATGCCTCGGGACAGTCCCGCCAACGGCAACCGCTCTTCAGGACGTGGAAGATACCGGAAATGATGCGTCGGTCATCTTTTCGGCGAGCGCCGGGCTGGTTCCTCGGCATGAACGGCTCGATCGCCGCCCATTGTTGGTCGTCCAGCCAAAACAGTCCCCGGCTCATGACCCATACCTCCTCGAAAGCTGGTCCGAGGACGGCGTGAATCATGATTTGCTACGTTCGATCAACCGGCTGATTGGGTTTGGAGCCTAGGAACCTACTTCGCTGCGGCCGCCTTTGGCGGCGCGATCCCCGCGTTGCACTTGGCCAGCCCCTTCTCGTCGAGCGGCTTGTATTCGGCGTAGGCGGTGACGTGGCCGACCTGCTTGGCCAGGTCGCGGCAGGCGTAGGCGTCGCTGGCGTCGTCCGGCGCCAGGACGGCGACGCAGGTCGTCGCCTCGCAATTGAACACGGCGTGAGCCGCGATCAGTTTGGTCGGCTTCGCCACCGGCGTCTCCAATGTGGCCTTGACGCTGCCATCGGCCAGGGCGGGACCGGCGAGCGCGAGGATGGCGAAGGCGCAGGCGGCGGCGAGTTTGAAGGTCATGCGATGGAGGCTTTCTGTTGGAACGGTTCGGAGATCGCGAGAGGTTCGCTCCGGCCCGCGCCACGGGAAGTGGCGCCGTCTCCCCGACGGCCGAAACTTGACACTGATTAGATATCATCGATCATATAGGTCAAGCGCCGATTGGCGCGGCGCGACGGTTTCCCGCGAGGCCCTCGGGAGTGGCGCCCGGGCCGCCTGATCGCTAGAACCGCTCCATGACCAAGCCCAGCCTCTCCTCAGCTGAAGTCGCCCGCGCGAGCGGTCTGGCCGACGAGGAATACCAACTGATCGTCACGCGCCTGAATCGCGAACCCACTGAGGTCGAGCTGGGCGTCTTCTCGGTGATGTGGAGCGAGCACTGCTCCTACAAGTCCTCCCGCCGCCATCTGGCGCGGTTCCCGACCTCCGGCCCCCGGGTCATCCAGGGCCCGGGCGAGAACGCGGGCGTGGTCGACATCGGCGATGGGCAGGCGGTGGTGTTCAAGATGGAGTCCCACAACCACCCCTCGTTCATCGAGCCCTACCAGGGCGCGGCGACCGGGGTCGGCGGCATCATGCGCGACGTCTTCACCATGGGCGCCCGCCCGATCGCCCTGCTCAACGCCCTGCGCTTCGGCGACCCGGCCCATCCGGGCACGCGGAGGCTGGTGGCGGGCGTTGTCGCCGGCATCGGCGGCTATGGCAATTGCGTCGGCGTGCCCACCGTCGCCGGCGAGACCAACTTCCACCGCGGCTACGACGGCAATATCCTGGTCAACGCCATGTGCGTCGGCCTCGCCGACAGCGACAAGATCTTCTATTCCGCCGCCCCCGCCGCCGGACTGCCGGTGGTCTATTTCGGCTCCAAGACCGGCCGCGACGGCATCCACGGCGCCACCATGGCCTCGGCCGAGTTCGACGCCGATTCGGACGCCAAGCGCCCGACGGTGCAGGTGGGCGATCCCTTCGCGGAGAAGCTGCTGATCGAGGCGACACTCGAACTGATGGCCTCCGGCGCGGTCGCCGCCATCCAGGACATGGGCGCCGCGGGCCTGACCTCCTCCTGTGTCGAGATGGCCGGCAAGGGGGCTGTCGGCGTCGAGCTCGACCTGGATATGGTCCCGCAGCGCGAACAGGACATGACCGCCTATGAGATGATGCTGTCGGAGAGCCAGGAGCGGATGCTGGCGATCCTCAAGCCCGGCCGCGAGGCCGACGGGCGGCGGATCTTCGACAAGTGGGGACTGGACGCCGCCACCATCGGCTGGACCACCGACACAGGCCGCATCGTCCTGCGCCATCACGGCGAGGTGGTCTGCGACCTGCCCCTGGCCCCCCTGACCGAAGACGCTCCCAACTACGACCGCCCGTGGGTCCAGCCGGCGCTGCAGCCGCGCCTCGATCCGGCCGAGGTCCCCGCCCCGGCCGACTGGACGGCGGCGGTTTTGACCCTGATGTCCTGCCCCGACATGGCCTCCAAGCGCTGGCTCTGGGAGCAGTATGACCGCCACGTGATGGCCGACACCCTGGAGGATTCGGCCACCGGCGCCGACGCCGGCATCGTTCGCGTCCACGGCTCGGCCAAGGCCCTGGCCATGACCAGCGACTGCACGCCTCGTTACGTCTTCGCCGACCCCTACGAGGGCGGCAAGCAGGCGGTCGCCGAGGCTTGGCGCAATCTGACGGCCGTCGGCGCCCTGCCCATCGCCGTCACCGACAATCTCAACTTCGGCAATCCCGAAAAGCCCGAGATCATGGGCCAGATCGTCCGGGCCATCGACGGCATGGCCGAGGCCTGCCGCGCCCTCGACTTCCCCGTCGTCAGCGGCAACGTCAGCCTCTACAACGAGACCAACGGCGCGGCCATTCCGCCGACCCCCACCATCGGCGCCGTCGGTCTGATCGACGACTACGCCCTGCGCGCGGACTTCGCCTCTATGCGCGATGGCGATACGCTGCTGCTCCTGGGAGTCAGCCGCGGCGAACTTGGCGCCAGCCTCTACCTGCGCGAATGCCTCGGCCGCGAGGACGGGGCCCCGCCGCCGGTCGATCTGGCCGTCGAGCGGCGCAATGGCGACTTCGTCCGCGGCCTGATCCGCGGCCGGACGCTAAGCGTTGTCCACGACCTGTCCGATGGCGGCCTCGTCGCGGCGGCGGCCGACATGGCCCTGGCCTCGAACGTCGGCCTCGCCCTCGACGCCAGCAGCGCCGCCCACGCCCACGCCTTCCTGTTCGGCGAGGACCAGGGCCGTTATCTGGTCGCGACCGCCTCGCCGGAGGCGGTGATCGCCGCGGCCCACGCGGCGGGGGTTCCGGTGGCGACGGTCGGCCACGCCGGCGGCGAGGCCTTCGCCTCGGGCGGGCTGTTCTCGATCCCGCTTGTCGACCTGCGCCGATCCCACGAGGGCTGGATGCCCGCCTACATGGACCGGCTTCAGTAGCCGCCCGAAAGGACCTGCCCCATGCCCATGCCCGCCGCCGAGCTCGAAGCCTATCTGCGCGAAGCCTTCCCGGACGCCGACATCGAGATCGAGGATCTCGCTGGCGACGGCGACCACTACAAGGCGCGCGTGGTCTCCTCCGCCTTCGCCGGACTCGGCCGGGTCCGCCAGCATCAGCTTGTCTACGCCGCCCTCAAGGGCAAGATGGGCGGAGAGCTTCACGCCCTGGCGCTGGAAACCAGCGCCGGCCCGCCTTGACCCGGCCATGCCGGCTTCCTAGTTTTCATTCTCAACAACGCCAGACCGGAACACGCTCCCATGACCGACAGCCTTGAAGCCCAGGCCCACGCCTTCATCGCCAAGACCGTGGCGGAGCATCCCGTGGTGCTGTTCATGAAAGGCGTGCCCGACCAGCCCGGCTGCGGCTTCTCCGCCACCGTCGTCCAGATCCTCGACCACCTCGGCGTCGACTTCGCCGGCGTCAACGTTCTGCAGAGCGACGCCCTGCGCCAGGGCGTCAAGAGCTACTCCGACTGGCCAACCATCCCGCAGCTCTATGTGAAGGGCGAATTCGTCGGCGGCTGCGACATCGTCAAGGAAATGTACGGCTCGGGCGAACTCAAGACCCTCCTCGACGAACAGGGCCTCCTCGCGGCCTGACGACTGGGGGCTGAAGCGCCCCCTCCACCACGTCCTTCGGACGCGGTCCCCCTCCCCCGTCTTGCGGAGGAGGATAACAAATTCTGATACTTAATCCTCCCCTGCGCGAAGCGCGGGGGAGGGGGACCGCCGAAGGCGGTGGAGGGGGCGAACGGCGCCTCCGAACCCACAGCCCCCCAAACGCAAAACGGCCCGGAGCGAGACGCCCCGGGCCGTTTCGATGTGTGGTTAAGCCCCGGCCGAAGCCCGGGACCTCGGCCACTTACGAGGCGTAGAATTCCACGACCAGGTTCGGCTCCATCTTCACCGGATAGGGCACTTCGGCCAGTTCTGGCGTGCGGATGTATTTCGCTGTCATCGCCTTGGCGTCGACTTCGATGTAGTCGGGCCACTCGCGCTCGGTCAGCTGCAGGGCTTCCAGAACCAGGGCCATGTTGCGCGACCGCTCGCGGACCGAGACGATGTCACCCGGCTTGACGCGGTAGGAGGCGATGTTGACGCGGCTGCCGTTGACCATCACATGGCCGTGGTTGACGAACTGGCGGGCCGAGAACACGGTCGGGGTGAACTTGGCGCGGTAGACGATGGCGTCCAGACGGCTTTCCAGCAAAGCGATCAGGTTCTCGGAGCTGTTGCCCTTGCGGCGGGCGGCTTCCTCATAGGTGCGCGAGAACTGCTTCTCGGTCAGGTTGCCGTAATAGCCTTTCAGCTTCTGCTTGGCGCGCAGCTGCAGACCGAAGTCGGACACCTTGTTCTTGCGGCGCTGGCCGTGCTGGCCGGGGCCGTAGGCGCGGGTGTTGATCGGCGACTTGGGGCGGCCCCAGATGTTCTCGCCCATGCGGCGGTCGAGTTTGTACTTCGCCGAATGTCGTTTCGACATGCTCGTTCACTTTCACTTCGACCCGGTCCGGCCTCCCCTCCATGGGAAGGCGATCTCAACGGCGGCCCACGCGTCACCCGTCATATGTTTCCGCTCCGCCAGGAGGCCCGGGCGGCGGGAAGGGGCGGCTTATGCGGGCGCGCCCCGGCGGAGTCAAGGTTCGGGGTCGCTCGCTCCTGTCGTTCGGGCCGCGCTTTCCGCCTTCAGCCTCGCCTTGGCCGCCGCCAGCTTTGCCAGCACCCGGCCCCGGCCTTTGGACAGGGCGGTGACCACGCCGCGCAGGGTGCGCACCTCCTGGTCGGACAGCGCCGCTCGGCCGAAGGCCACCCGCAGGTTGCGCACCATCGAGGCGCGTTTCTCCGGCGGATGGAAGAAGCCGGCGTCGTCGAGCTCCCCCTCCAGCTGGTCGTAGAAGCCCTGCAGCGCCGCCTGCTCGGCCGGAGGCGGGGCGGCGGTGAACTTTGGCGGCGGGCCGTCGGCCTGGGTCAGGCGGTACTCATAGGCGGTAAGGGCCACGGCCTGGGCCAGATTCAGCGAATGGAATCGGGGATCGACCGGGATGGTGACGATGGCGGCGCACAGGGCGATGTCGGCCGTCTCCAGCCCCGCCCGCTCGCCGCCGAACAACAGGCCGCAGGGCCAGTCCTGGGCCCCGGCCTCGGCCAGCCGGGCGGCCGCCTCGCGCGGGGTAATCACCGGCAGCATCGCCTCGCGCGGCCGCGCTGTGGTAGCCATCACCAGCCGCAGGTCGGCGACGGCCGCCGACAGTGTGTCATAGACCCGTGCGCCGTCCAGCGGCCAGTTGGCGCCCGAGGCGCTGGCCCAGGCCCGGTCCTGCGGCCAGCCGTCGCGCGGCCGCACCAGCCGCAGGTCCGACAGGCCGAAATTGGCCATCACCCGCGCCACGGCGCCGATATTTTCCGCAAGTTGCGGTTCGTTGAGGATCACGCAAGGGGTTGGGGCGTTCATCGTCTGGCCATAGATCATTTTCAACCGTGGGCGCAGTGGCCGCCAGCCAGTTCTTACCGGAGCCTCCCAGGTCATGATCGCAAGTCGCCGTCTGATGATCACGGCCCTGTTGGCGGCGGGGCTGGAGGGCGCCGGCTGCCACGGCAAGGTCAATTCGCGATCGAAGGTCAGCGGCCTCGACCTCGATCGCCTGGCCCGGGAGTTCCCCGCCCTGGCCGCCCGGGCCCTCCCCGGACGCTTCACCCTGGCGGTGATGAGCCTCGGTGAGCCGGGAGTCTGGTCGGCCGACGAGGCCGGCCTCTACCCTCTGCAGGATCTGGCCGCCTTCCCGATCGCCGCCGCCGCCCTGGCCGAG
>CAIQDO010000074.1 GCA_903870555.1 uncultured Caulobacteraceae bacterium | reverse complement strand
TCCGGTTCAGTTGCATCCGCAGCCCCCGCCGTCGAAGGAGCGACCGCCGGCCGAGCCTTCCTTGCTGAAATAGATATGGTCCTGGTAGGCGGTGATGTGGGGGTGGGTGTTCAGCTGCATCGCCTGGCGGGCCAGGATGTCCCGGTCCCAGGACTTGGCGCCGATGGCGCAGCCCGAAAGCAGCATCGCGATCGCCCCAACGAAAACAGTCCTCGATACGGCATCGAAAACTATGGGAATCATTTGTCTACTTTTCATTGAGCAATTCCATTATATCCGCCTCATAAGAAAGAGCTTTGTCGTCGAAATATCCGTAGTGCGTGACGCGTGTACGACCATCACGGCCGATCAGGATTGAGGTCGGCATTTCGTTGATCTTGTATTTGCTGGCGATGGCGCCCTTGGCGTCGTAGACGATCGGAAAGTCATGGGGCAGGCCGCCGAGGAAGCCGTCGGCCCGGGCGCGAGAATGATCGACATTGACCGCGACAATCACCAACCCGTCATGGGCGTGAGCCATCTCCATCCGCTGCATGAATGGAAATGACAGGCGGCACGGCGCGCACCAAGACGCCCAGAAATCCACCATCACCACCTTGCCGCGATAGGCTGACAGATCGAGACCGGCCGTGTCGGCGGCGCCAGTTGTGGCGCGCGCCGGCGCCGCGCCGAGCACGAGAGATATCGCCGCCATCGTCGCGGCGCTCCGCCAAGCGCGAAGCCCACCGCGCATGTCGATCATGGATATTCGCAAACCGAGACTCCGTCCTGTCGCGCGGAAGCGCGAACCCTTTGACGGGAAGACGACGGTTCTTCTGCGGCGCCTCAAGCTTTTATTTGTATCAGCCGCGAAATGTGGCTTTGGACGGTTACGCCGCCAGGGCCAGGCGGGTCGCCTGATCGATGGCCCGCTTGGCGTCCAGCTCCATGGCCTCGAAGGCGCCGCCGACCAGGCTGGCTTCGACGCCCACCGCGACCAGGTCGTCGTAAAGCGCGCGAAGCGGCTCCTGCCCGGCGCACACGATCACCGTGTCGACGGCATACAGCCGGTCCTCGCCTCCGAGCCGCACATGAAGGCCCGCGTCGTCGATCCCAAGGTATTCGACCCCGCCGACCATGTGCACGCCGCGACGCTGCAGGGTCGCGCGATGGGTCCAGCCGGTGGTGCGGCCGAGTGTCTTGCCCAGGGCGTCGGCCTTGCGCTGCATCAGGGTGACGTCCCGGCCCGACGACGCCACAACCGGCGTCACGCCGGTGACGCCGCCGCGCGGGTGGTTCGTGAAGTCGATGCCCCATTCCTTGGCGAACACCTCGATGTCGGTCGCGCCGGACGGGCCCGAATGGGTGATCAGTTCGGCCACGTCGAAGCCAATGCCGCCGGCGCCGAGGATCGCCACCGTCTGTCCCACCTCACGGCGACCGAGAATGACGTCGAGATAGCTGACCACCTTGGGGTGATCGATGCCCGGGATGTCGGGCCGGCGCGGCGCGATGCCGGTGGCCACCACCACCGAGTCGAAACCTTCCGCCTTCAGTCCGGCCGCATCGGCGCGCACGCCCAGCCGCAGGTCGATCGCCAGCACGTCAATCATCCGCCGGTAGTAGCGGAGCGTCTCAAAGAACTCCTCCTTGCCGGGAATGCGCTTGGCGAGATTGAACTGGCCGCCGATCTCGTCGGCGGAGTCGATCAGCGTCACCTTGTGGCCGCGCTGGGCGGCGGTGACCGCATAGCTCAGGCCGGCTGGCCCGGCGCCGACCACGGCGATACGCTTGGCGGCGGTGGTCGCCGTCAGCGGCAGCAGCGTCTCGTTGCAGGCGCGAGGGTTGACCAGGCAGCTGGTCATCTTGCCGCTGAAGGTGTGGTCGAGGCAGGCCTGGTTGCAGGCGATGCAGGTGTTGATTTCGTCCTCGCGGCCCTCGAACGCCTTCTTGACCAGCTCCGGGTCGGCCAGCATAGGCCGCGCCATCGAGACCAGGTCGGCGTCGCCGCGGGCCAGCACCGCTTCGGCCACTTCGGGCATGTTGATGCGGTTGCTGGTGATCAGCGGCACAGTCAGCGCCGCGCGCAGTCGGCCGGTGACCTGGGTGAAGGCCGCGCGGGGGACCATGGTGGCGATGGTCGGCACCGGCGCCTCGTGCCAGCAGAAGTGGGTGCTGACGATGGTGACGCCCGCCGCTTCGATC
>CAIQDO010000073.1 GCA_903870555.1 uncultured Caulobacteraceae bacterium | reverse complement strand
GGAGCGGGAAATCGGCGGCAAGCCGGTGTTCCTCAACTACATTCCCGCGGGGGCTTATGTCGGGGAAATGGCGCTGGTCGAAGGGGGCAAGCGCTCCGCCACGGTCCGGGCGGCGATTCGATCGGAGGTGATCAAGCTCGACGGCGACGCCTTCCTCACCCTGCTCAACCGCAAGCCGGAACTGGTCGCCAAGCTGCGGTCGCAGATGTCCGCCCGGCGCGGGGTCAACGCCTTCATCGACAAGGAGAAGGACAAATTCGGCGGTGTTCTGGAGTACTACACCTCGGTGGCAAAGTTTCTCGTTGACCAAGGCGTCGGCGAAGCCACCGACGTGCTGCTGATCGACGAGCGGCTGTGCGTTGGCTGCGACAACTGCGAGAAGGCCTGCGCGGACGCCCATGACGGTCTGTCCCGGCTGGACCGCGAGGCGGGCAAGACCTTCGCCAACCTGCATGTGCCCACCTCGTGCCGACACTGTGAACACCCCCACTGCATGACCGACTGCCCGCCGAACGCCATCAATCGCGGGCCGGACGGAGAGGTGTTCATCAACGACAGCTGCATCGGGTGCGGAAATTGCCAGCGCTTCTGTCCCTATGGCGTGATCAAGATGGACAAGCCTCCGCCCAAGAAGCCGGGGCTGATCCCATGGCTACTTTTCGGCGCCGGCCCAGGGCCCGGCGAGCCGGACAAGGCCTGGAAGGAGGCGAACGTTCAGCCCGGAGCCCACAAGCAGGCGATCAAATGCGACATGTGTTCAGGCAAGAAGGGCGGCCCCGCCTGTGTGCGGGCCTGCCCGACCGGGGCGGCGATCCGTGTGTCCCCGGAGAATTTCCTGTCTGTCGCGCTTCTCGATCGCGGGCGGGCCTAACTCGTGGCTAAGGCAGTCAGACAGGCGAACCGCTCCGACGTCCGCAAGCACGAAGGCTTCCTGCGGGACGGCAACTATCGTTGGTTGTGGACCGCGCTGGCGCTTTGCGCCGTGTCGATCGCGGCCTACCTGTTGATCGACGCCGAGCCGAGGCCGCGTGGCGGCACGATGTACGGCTACATCCTCGGCACGATCGGCGCCCTGCTGATCGTCTGGCTATCGCTGTTCGGCATCCGCAAGCGGGCCATCACCAACGGGGTCTATTCCCTGAAGGCCTGGTTGTCGGCGCACGTCTATCTGGGATTGTCTCTGCTGGTGATCGGCACCCTGCACGCGGGATTCCATTTCGGATGGAACGTCCACACCCTCGCCTATGGCCTGATGGTCTTTGTGATCGTCTCGGGGATGTTCGGCGCGGCCGCCTATGCCGTGCTGCCCCGGGAGCTCAGCGCCAACCGCGGGGAAACCACCCAGCGCCAGTGGCTGGAAACGCTCCGTTCCCTCGACTCCCAACTTCGCGAGGCGGCCCAGCCTCTGGACCGGGAAGAGGCGGACATCATCCGCCAGTCGACCGAGCAGACCAGCATCGGCGGCACGCTGTGGAACAGGCTGACCGGATGGTACGGGAACTGCCGAACCCGGCGAGCGGTCGATAGCCTCGCCCGCATCCGGCGATCGCGCCCGCAGGCGGTCAACGCCGCCCTCGACCAGATCGACGCCTTGCTCGCGCGCAAACAGGAGACCCTGGCTCAGGCGCGACGGCATATTCGAATTCGCACGATCCTCGAAATCTGGCTGTACGTGCATGTCCCCGTGACCTTCGCCCTTCTGGCGGCG
>CAIQDO010000072.1 GCA_903870555.1 uncultured Caulobacteraceae bacterium | reverse complement strand
CGGCCCTCGGCCTCGTCGACGACGCCTATACCCTGGCCGACCAGTATCCGCCGTCGGCGCAATCCGACGATGTCTCGGCGCTGTTCACGCCGCTGGCCGACGGACTGCGCCGCGACCCGCGGTTCGTCACCCTGGCCGCGCGCCTGGGGCTGATCGGCTACTGGACCGCATCCGGCCATTGGCCCGACTACTGCGCCACCCCGGGCCTGCCCTACGACTGCAAGGCTGAGGCGACCCGGCTGTCGGCGAAATAGGGTCCACACTTTGACGAAGCCCGAGCGAATCCTCCTGGTCCTGGCCGGCTTCGCGAACCTGCTGGCCGCCGTTCCGGCCCACGGCCAGGTGCTTGAGATTCAAGCCGATGGGGGTGTCGTCCGCTACGACGCCCCGACGCAGTTTCTCGGGTCCGGCGCGCGACGGATTGAGGCCGAATCTCCCAGCGCGCCGAGCCGCGGTCGGGCAGGACTGGCGGCCCCATCGACGGCGACCGCCCAGGCCATCCGCGACGCCGCCGCGCGCCACCAAGTGAGCGAGCGGCTGGTCGCGGCGGTGGCCTGGCGGGAGTCGGGGTTCAACCCGGCGGCGGTGTCCCCGAGAGGCGCCCGGGGCGTGATGCAACTGATGCCGGGAACGGCGCGGGCGCTGGGCGTTGATCCCTTCAACCCGGCGGCGAATATCGACGGCGGAGCCGACTACCTCGCCCGTCTGTTGCGGCGGTTCGATGGTGACCAGGCCAAGGCCCTTGCCGCCTACAACGCCGGTCCCGAAGCGGTAGACCGCTACGGCGGCGTGCCGCCCTACGCCGAAACCGTCGCCTATGTCGGGGCCGTTATGCGTCGTCTGGGCCAGGAGCCGCTCTCCCCCAGGCCGTGAGCCGCCACCCCGACGGGCGCAATTGTCGAACAATCTTACAATTCGACCGAAAAGTGGAACAAAAAACCGGTCAAAATACCCTTGACCGCGTGGATTGGTTGAAGGTTTGAGCGTATCGGCCCTTCCGTAAAAGGGGCGTCTATGACCGCCAAAGACGGCAATAACGGGGGAAATCGCGAGTTCGAAGGACGTGTCCGAGACAGGACCGCCGTTCTGAACGCGACGGTCGCCGATCTTGAACGGACCCTTCACCGCCAGGAACGTAACGCCGCGTTCAGTTTTTTCCTGAACCGCCTCAACGCCGACATGGCGGAGTTGACTTCGGCCGGGAGCATTCTCAGCGCCTTCTGCGTCGGTGCGGTGGACACTGGCGGATTCCTGTTGGCCTGGGCGGGCCTTCTCGATCGGGCCGTCGGCCGGGTGGTCCCGAGCACCGCCCACGGCCTGGGCGCCGCCTACGTCGACGACCTTGTCGTCACCATGGATCCCGCCCTGCCCACCAGCTGCGGTCCGAGCCGATCGGCGATGGTCGAGCGGCGGGTTTTCCATGTCGACGATTTCCAGAACGATGGCCGCACCGCGCCATGGCATTCGAAGGGGGAGTCCATCGGCGTCCGGTCATCGGCCGCCATCCCGATCATCGTGGGCGGCGAGGCCGTCGGCGTGCTGAACGTCTATTCCGCGGAACTCGCCGACTTCGACGAGCATCGCCTGAACCTGCTGGAACTTGCCGGTCGTAACGTGTCCGCCGCCTTGGCGAGACTGTTTGCCGAGACGGACGCTGCGGAAGACGCGGCGGCCCAGACCCTGAGCGAGCGGCGCTTCCACCAGGCCTTCGACGCTTCGCCGCTGGCCGTGCACATCTATTCACTCCCGACGATGCGTTTGCGGTACGCCAACAAGGCCAGCGAGCGCCTGTTGGGCTATCGCGAAGACGAGATCGCCGATGGCGCCGCCTGGCTGGACAGGATTGCGCCTGATCCCGCGCTTCGCGCGATGATCGACGCCGGCTTTCTCCAAGATGTCCAGATGGCGCTGGCGGGGGGCCCGGAGAAGGTCGTCGTATCCCCGGAGCTGGCATTGCGCTGCAAGGATGGGACCGAGCGCATCTTACGTGTCTCGATGAGCATCACGGGCGACGATGCCGTGCTGCAGTGGGAGGATCTGACCGAAAGCAAGCGAATCCAGGCGCGCGCGGAGGCCAGTGAACGCAATTTTCGCCAGATCATCGAGCAGAACCTGCTGGGAATCTATGTCACTCAGAAACACCGGATCGTCTACGCCAACCCACGCTTCTGCGAGATCATCGGCGTGGCGGAGGAAGATCTTCTGGATCGTGACTCGCTGGATTTTCTCGGGCAGTCGATCGATGTTCGACGCCTGGTGCTCAAGGCGCGGGCGACGCTGGACGCGGGCGTCGATAGCCAGCCCGTGACGGCGCCGTTCAGGCGACCGGACGGCGCCGACATTGTCCTGACTCTCCACGGCGCGGCCGGCTTTTGGAACGGAGCCCCCGCCCTCATCGTCATGGCCGAGGACATTACCGAGCGGCAGCGCGCCGCCGAAACACTGGAGCGGTCGGAGCGGCGATTCCGCGAGACTCTCGATCCGCTCAATGAAGGCTGCATCATCGTTGGTTTCGACTGGCGATACCTGTACGTCAACGCCGCCGCGGCCCGACAAGGCCATCAGACCCGTGAGGCCCTGCTCGGCCGGCCTGTGTTGGAGGTCTACCCGATCTTGAGGGGGGCGGAGATCCTCGGGCATTACCAGGCCGTGATGCGCGATAGGGTCCATCGCCAGTTCGAGGCCTCTTGGCCGTTCGAAGATGGCACGGTGAGCTGGTTTCAGTTCAGCGTCGAACCGGCGCCAGAGGGCATCGTCATCCTGCGACAGGACATCACCGCGCGTAAACGGATCGAGGCGGAGCTTCGCGCCCAGGATCGACTTCTCAGCGAAGTCAGCGCCATGGCGGTGATCGGCGGCTGGGAGATCGACGTCCCCAGCGGGGCTGTCACCTGGACGCCCCAGGCGGCGCTGATTTTCGACGAGGCAGACGGCAAGATCATCGATATTGCGACGGCGAAAGACCACTACCTGGAAAAATATCGGCCAATCATCGCGGGAGCTGTAACCGCAGCCATCCAGGATAGCGTTCCCTTCGATATCGAGGCGGCCATTGTCACCTATACGGGTGCGCACAAATGGGTGCGGGTGATCGGTCATCCGGAGTCGTCCGACGGAATCGTGCGCCGGCTCTATGGTTCGATTCAGGACATCACCATGCGCAAACAGGTGGAAAGCGCGCTGAGCGACGCCATGGTGTTCAATCAGGCCATTCTCGATTCCGTGGGCACCGAAATCGCGGTCCTCGATCAGGATGGGGTCATCACGGCCGTGAACGAGCCCTGGCGGCGTTTCGGCGCGGACGCCGGTGCGATCCAAGACTCCTCCAACCGGGGCATCGGCGTCAGCTACCTGGACGTCTGCGATTCGGGTCCCACCGGGCCGACGGATGGCGCCCAGGCGCGTCAGGGGATCGAAGCGGTGTTAGACGGCCGTTCCGAGCGATTCCAGATGGAATACCCATGCGATCTTCCCGATGAGGTGCGCTGGTTCAGCATGAGCGTCACGCCGCTGGAAGGCCGCGCCAGAGGGGCGGTGGTGGCCCACACCGATATCACCGAACGCCGGCGGGCCGAGGACAATATCGCCCGCCATGCGAGGCAACTCGAACACGCCATGCAGGGAACCCTTGAGGCGATGGCCAACATGGTCGAGGCGCGCGACCCCTACACGGCGGGCCATGAACGCCGTGTCGGCGTCCTCGCGTCGGACATCGCCGAAATCATGGGATGGTCCGACACCCGCCGCCAAACCCTGCAGCTGTCCGGGCTGGTGCATGACATCGGCAAGATCGGCATTCCGGCGGAAATCCTGTCGAAGCCCGCCCGCCTGACCTCGATAGAGTACCAACTCGTCCAGACCCATGTCGAACAGGGCTACCAGATCCTGAAGAACGTCGATTTCCTCGCCCCGATCGCCGACATCATCCGGGAGCACCACGAACGACTGGATGGCAGCGGCTACCCGCGCGGCCTGAAGGGCGAGCAGATCCTGCCGGAAGCCCGCGTCCTGGCCGTCGCCGACGTGGTCGAATCGATGTCGTCCCATCGCCCCTACCGTCCGGCCCTCGGCCTGGAGGCGGCGCTGGAGGAGATCCAGACCAACGCCGGCGTTCTCTATGATCCTGTCGTGGTCGAGGCCTGCGTTCGCCTCATGCGCAGCAAGTCCGCGGTGGCGGCGACCTGATCGCGACGCGTCTGGACGGGCCGGCCGGATCACGGCAGTCTCGGCGACCATGACGACCCTCTCCACCCACGTTCTCGATCTTTCGCTCGGCCGGCCCGCGTCCGATGTGGCCGTGCGGCTCTATCGTCGCGAGGACCACGAGGGGACCCTAATCGCGGCGCGCCACACCGACGGCGACGGGCGCGCGCGGCTGCTCGACGCCGGGCAGCTGACGGCTGGTCGCTGGCGCCTGACCTTCGAGATCGGCGTCTATTTCGCCCGCGCCGGGGCGGAGGGGGATGCGCCGGCCTTTCTCGACGTCGTAACCATCGATTTCGTGGTCGCCGATGACGGCCGCCCTTATCATGTCCCCCTGCTGGTCTCGCCCTACGGCTATTCCACGTACCGAGGCAGCT
>CAIQDO010000071.1 GCA_903870555.1 uncultured Caulobacteraceae bacterium | reverse complement strand
GTCGAGCAGGCGCACCAGAGGCAGACGCCATTCCAGCGCCCGCTCGGTCGCCGACAGTTCCTGGCCCATGCCGCCGCGCGTGCCGCCCGACCCGCCGCGCACGGTGAAATCGCTGGCGGCGACGATCACCTTGCGGCCATCGAGCATCAGCTCGCCATTGACGAAGGCTTTCGGGATGAAGCCTGTGAGTTCGCCGTCCTGGTAGGCGCCGGTTCCGCTCAGCCCCATGAATTCGTGGAACCCGCCCGGATCGCCCAGGGCCGCGATACGCTCGCGCACGGTCAGCTTGCCCTGGCGACGCTGGCGCGCGATCCCCTCCTCGCCGCCCATCACCTCGGCCAGGGCTTCCCGGCGGCGTAGCTCGTCGACTTCCTTCTGCCAGGACATGGGACTCTCCTCCTGTGGCCGGGTCCTCTCGCCGGACGCCGGTTGGCGCCCCTGGTGGGGACGGAGGGACTCGAACCCTCACGGCCTTGCGGCCAACGGATTTTAAGTCCGCTGCGTCTACCATTCCGCCACGTCCCCGAAGGGACGGCCAGGGTAGAGCCGTCGCCCTACGGTGTCACGCTTTCACCGCGACGACCGTTGGCTTGCCCACGGGGCTTGACGTCCCCGACAAACCCCGAATATCCTATCAATATGCAAACTTCAGGATAGGCGGCGACCATGCAGGTCACATTGTTCAAGGCGCTGAAATCCGCTAACGTCGGCGACGATGAGGCCACCGCCGTCGTCGAACAGATGGCGCTTCACGTGGAGAGCGTGGTGAACAACAACATCCGCGCCGTCGACTCCAGGATCGCGGGCGTCGAGGGCAAGCTGGCCGGCGTGGACACCAAGCTCGGGGGGGTAGACGTCAGGCTGGCCGGCGTCGAAACCAGGATCACCGGCGTCGAGGGCAGACTCGCAGGCGTCGAGGCTCGGCTCACCGGCGTCGAAGCCAAGCTCTCAGGCAAGATCGACGCCTTGGACAGCAAGATGACCTTCCTGATGGCGATCATGGCCCTCGTAATCGGTCTCGGGCCGCTCGTCGCCAAGTTGATCCACTGACAACGCGCCAGCCGTGGCGCGGCGCTAAGCCTCGACCTTGGTGATCACCTTCGCCCCGACGTCCTGCAACACCGCGATGAGCTCGTCCACCGTCGCCGCCACCTCGGCCTCGTCGCGGCCGCGCACCACCAGGTTGGAGCCGAAGCCGTCATTGCCGAAGAAGGGATAGCTGCCCAGCGACAGGTCCGGGTGGGCCTTGGCCACGGCCTCCAGCGGCGCGGCCATCGCGCTTTCGCCGGTCCCTTCCACCCGCACCGTGCGGGAGATCACCACAGCGCCGGGGCGCATCCGCGGGCCGACGTCCTCCATCATGCCGCGCATGATCATTGGCACCCCGGCCAGCACGAAGACATTGCCGATCTGGAAACCGGGCGGGCCCTGCACGGGATTGCGCACCAGCGTGCCGCCCTCGGGCACCCGCGCCATCCGCCGGCGAGCGGCGTTGATGTCGCCCTTCCAGCGGGCGGTCATCATCTCGATGATCTCCGGGTGCTCATAGAGCGCCACGCCGAAAGCTTCCGCCACACAGTCGGCGGTGATGTCGTCGTGGGTCGGGCCGATGCCGCCAGTGGTGACGACATAGTCGTAGCGTTCGCGCAGAACGTTCAGGGCGGTAATGATCTCAACCTTGATGTCGCCGACCACCCGCGCCTCGGCCAGATCGACGCCGAAGGTGCCGAGATATTTGGCGATGAAATTGAGGTTGGTGTCCTGGGTGCGCCCCGACAGGATCTCGTCGCCGATGATCAGCACCGCCGCCGTGACGCGCTCTGTTTCCGCCATGACCGCTCCTCGACAACGCCCGCGTGACGCTCCATCCGAATAGGCCGCCCCCGTCCGCCTCGCAACCGGCTAAGGGGTTCACGACCGCCATAGTCGAGACCGTTTCGCATGAAGCTCACGCAACCCCTGGCGCACGGCGTGCTGGTCAACCGATACAAGCGCTTCTTCGCCGATGTGCGCCTGGACGACGGCCGCGAGATCACCGCCCACTGCCCAAACCCCGGGGCGATGTTGGGGCTGAACACGCCCGGCCTGGGCGCGTGGGTGTCTCCCGCCGACGGGGCGAAGCGCAAGCTGGCCTGGACCCTGGAGCTGATCGAGGCCGACGGCGGGCTGGTGGGGATCAACACGCTCCATCCCAACCGTCTGGTCGCCGAGGCGCTCGCCGAAAACGCCATCCCCGAGCTGTCCGGCTACGCCGTCCATCGGCGCGAGGTGAAGATGGGCGCGGCCAGCCGGGTCGATTTCGTGCTGGAGCGCCCGGATCGGGCCCGGTGTTGGCTGGAGGTGAAGAACTGCCACCTAATGCGCGCCCGAGGGCTGGCGGAGTTCCCCGACTGCGTCGCCGCCCGCTCCGCCCGCCACCTGCGCGAGCTCGCCGAGCGCGTGCACGAGGGCGACCGGGCGGTGCAATTGTTCGTCATTCAGCGCACGGACTGTGAACGTTTCGCCGCCTGCGCCGATCTGGACACAATCTATGCCGCCGAACTGACGCGCGCGGCGGCGGCGGGTGTTGAAGTTCTGTGCTATGATTGCGACATAAGCCCCTACGACATCCGCATCGCGCGGCGCCTGCCGTGGATCCACGCCTCTTCGACGTGACCCCGGCCCGACCTGAGAAAGACCATCCCGATGTCCATCGCCGAGGATCTGCTGGCGCCGGAGACCCGCCCAGGCGGCATAAAGCTTCATGGCCCCGAGGGCTTCGAAGGCATGCGCGTCGCCGGCCGGATCGCCGCCGAGTGCCTGGACATGCTCACCCCCTATGTGAAACCGGGCGTCAGCACCGCCGAGCTCGACCGCCTTGCGCGGGAGTTCACCCTCGACAACGGCGCCCTGCCCGCCTGCCTCTATTATCGCGGCTATTCCCACACCCTGTGCATCTCGCCCAACCATGTGGTCTGCCACGGCATCCCCAGCGAGAAGACCCTCAAGGAAGGCGACATCGCCAACATCGACGTCACGGTCATCGTCGACGGCTGGCACGGCGACCATTCGCGGATGTACGCCATCGGCGAGGTGGCCCCGCGCGCCAAACGGTTGATCGACGTCACTTATGAGGGCCTGGCCCGCGGCCTTGCGGCGGTGAAGCCGGGCGCCCGCCTGGGCGACATCGGCCACGCCATCCAGTCCTATGTCGAGGCTCAGCGCTGCGGCGTCGTGCGCGACTTCTGCGGACATGGCCTCGGCACGGTGTTCCACGATGCGCCCAACATCCTGCACTTCGGCCGGCCGGGCACCGGCACGGTGCTGCGGCCGGGCATGTTCTTCACCATCGAGCCGATGGTGAACCTCGGCAAGCCGCCGGTGAAGCTGCTGGCCGATGGCTGGACGGCGGTGACCCGCGACAAGTCGCTGTCGGCCCAGTGCGAGCATTCCATCGGCGTCACCGAGACCGGCTGCGAGGTGTTCACCCTGTCGCCGATGGGCCTGTTCCGGCCCAACTGACCCGTCAGGTCCGGCCGAGGCCGGCGAGGAAGCCGGACACCGCCTCAAGCCCGTCCCGGAGCGCCGTGGTTCCGTTGCCGAAACCGATCCGGACGGTTCCCTCCATGTCCAGCGCCGATCCGGGCATCAGCAGCGCGCCGGTCTCCTCGATCAGTCGCGTGCAGAACTCGACCGAGGTCATGTCGAGGTCGTAGGCCAGCAGCGTCACCGTGCCGCCAAGCGGCTTGACCCAGGAGATCAACGGCTCGCGGGCGACCCAGCGGTCGAGGATGTCCAGGTTGGTCCGGACGATCGCTCGGTTGCGCTCCAGCAGCGGCCCGCGCGTCTCCAGGGCGATGGCCGCCAGCAGGTCGTCCAGCACGCCGACACTGATGGTGGTGTAGTCGCGGTGGATCATCACCCTGTGCAGCACCGCGTCGGGGGCGACGATCCAGCCGAGGCGAAGGCCGGCCAGGGCGAAGGCCTTCGACATGCTGCCCACCGCTATGCCCTTGGCGTAGAGATCGACGATGCTGGGGGTCAGCCGGTCGTCGTGCTGGTTCACCCCCCGGTAGACCTCGTCGCAAAGCACCCAGGCGCCGTGGGCGTCGGCGATGCGCGCGATTCCCTCCAGCATTCCCCTGTCGATCAACGCCCCCATAGGATTGTTCGGATTGGTCAGGGCGATCAGCTTCGTGTCAGGCCCGACAAGCCTTTCGAGGGCCTCAAGATCCGGCAGGTAGCCGTTCTCCGCCAGCAGCGGCAGACGCGTCACGGTCGCGCCATAGCTTTCCGGGAGCGACAGATGTTGCTGGTAGGTGGGGTGAAAGGAGACGATCCTATCCCCGGGCTCGATCAGCGACTCATAGAGCAGGGCGTTGGCGCCGGCCGCGCCGTGAGTGACCAGCGTCTGCTCCGGCGCCACCGACTCGTACAGGCCGGCGATCGCCCTGCGCAGGCGCATCGAGCCCTCGATCGCTCCATAGGTCATCTTCAGCGCCGAGATCTCGGCGGCGAAATCGTCGGTCCTGCCCGCCATGGCCAGCAGCGCCCCGAGCGTTATCGAGTCGACGCAGCTTTCGGCGATGTTGTAGCGGCAGACCGTCTCGTAACGGTTCATCCAGATCTCGACGGCGAAATCATCGATCTTCATCGGGCGGGATCCCTGGCCGTTTCGAGGTGGAGGCGGTGGAGTTCGGCGGCGATGGCGATGTCTTCCAGACCCAGGCCGATCGACCGGAAGAAGGCGTGCCGCGCATAGTCCGGACGTCCGGCGCTACCGACGGTCAGCTCCGGCAAATCGCCCTTGATCAGCGCCGCCGACCAGCCGTGCTCGTCCGTGGCGAGACGCATCTCACCGGCGCTCGGCGGGGTGGTTGGGCGGTAGTCGCAATAGACGTCCATGCCGCCCAGCGCGGCCGGCGGAATCTCATGGGCCTTGGCGACATTGGTGCTGATCGAGGTGATCAGCGCCGGGCGGGTCAGGCGGTCGGGGTCGATCACCGGCGTTCCGGATGAGGTGCACAGCATCACGACGTCGGTGTCGCATATGGCCGCCTGTGGATCCGTTTCCAGCACGATGCCGGGAGCCAGCGCCCGCAGCCGTTCGGCGGTCTCCGCTGGCAAGGTCGCCATCCCTCGCGAGTGGACGCGAATTCGCGTCCAGGGCCGCAGCGCCAGGGCATGGCGGATGTGCGCCTCGGCCACGGGTCCGGCGCCGATCACCGACAGCTCCCGCGCGCCGTCCGGCGCCAGCAGGTCGACCGCCAGGGCCGTCGTCGCGGCCGTTCGCTCGGTGGTCAACCGCTTGGAATCGCAAAGCATCAGGGGCCGTCCGGTATCCATCGACATCAGCAGCGTCCAGGCGGTGACGATCGCCTTGGGCTCGGCGGCGATGTAGGGCGACAGCTTGACGCCGAAGGCGCGCCGGTCGGCGAGCACGCCGCCATAGCTGATCACGTCGCCGGTCCCGTCGGGAAACAGCGTCAGGGTCTGGGCCGGCTGGGCCGCGCGGCCTTCGGCGAGGGACCGGAACATCGCCCTCAGCGTCGCCACGGCGTCGATCCGGCCGATCAGGGCGGCGACATCCGCGTCATTGAGAATGGTCACGCTGTCGGTCATCGATTCCCCCCTTCGACCGCCCTGGCGCACTTGACCCGGGCCGCCTTCCCGCTAGTCGCGGAATCACCGGTCGGAAAGTCCAAACTTGAGCACGGTCCGCAACAAAACCCTGGCGGAACGCGAAATTCCGTCCTATTTGTTCGCATATCGCAAACATTGGCGAAGGAGCGGCGGATGCTGCGGGAACAGGGCGCATTTGTCTTCACCACGGGCGCCCCGGCCCCGGCGGAGCCGTCCCCGCCGCGCAAGGCGGTCCGCTCCCACCATATCGGCCACCGGAAACGGTTGCGCGAGCGCGCCGCGATCAGCTTCGCCGCCCTGCCCGACTACGAACTGCTGGAGCTGCTGCTGGCGCGCAGCCTGCCGCGCGGAGACATCAAGCCGATCGCCAAGACCCTGCTCGCCCGGTTCGGCGGACTGGCCGGGGTGCTCGGCGCCGAAAGCGCGGAGCTCAGGACCGTCGCCGGGGTCGGCGCGGCCGTGGCCCTCGATTTGAAGCTGGTGCATGAGGCGACGCTGCGGATGGGTCGGGGCGAGATCCGCAAGCGCACAGTGATCTCCTCCTGGACCGCTCTGCTGTCCTACGCCCGGGTGGCGATGGCCGGGGCGCCGCGCGAGCAGTTCAGAGTCATGTTCCTGGACAAGAAAAACCAGCTGATCGCCGACGAGGTGATGAACGAGGGCACTGTCGACCACGCCCCGGTCTATCCGCGCGAGGTGATGCGCCGGGCGCTGGAGCTGTCGGCCAGCGCGGTGATCCTGGCCCACAACCACCCTTCCGGCGACCCGACGCCATCCGGCGCCGACGTCGACATGACCCGCCAGGTGGTCGAGGCTGGCCGGCCCTTGCGCATCACCGTCCACGACCACATCGTCGTCGGCCGCGAGGGTGTGGCCAGCCTCAAGGCTCTGGGGTTGTTCTGAGGCGATGGGACCTCACCGCCCCGTGACGCGCTCGTCGCTCAGGGCCCCGTGCTCCCACTCCAGATATTCCGGTGTTTCCAGCAGCCGCGCGGCGTAGGCGCCGGCCGAGCCGTCGTCGCCGTGGTCGGTCAGGTGGATGTGATAGCTGCGCAGGCGCGTGGCGACCGGCGTGTAGAAGGCGTCGGCGATCGACCAGTCGGGTCCGAGCAGGAACGGGCCGCCGGATCGCTTCAGCAGATCGCGCCACATCGCCACCAGCCGCCTGACGTTGTCCTCCGTCGCCGGCGTGAGGGTCATGTGCTCGCGGCGGGTCAGGTCCATCGGGCACTCGCCCCGCAGCGACGCAAAGCCCGAGTGCATCTCGGCGGCCGCGGAACGCCCGAGGGCGCGGGCGGCCGGATCGGCCGGCCACAGGCGCGCGGCCGGGAACCGTTCGGCCAGGTATTCGCAGATCGCCAGGCTGTCCCAAACCGTCACGGCCCCATCCTTCAGCGCCGGCACCAGGCCCGTGGGCGAGCCGGCGGCCTGGGCGGCGTGACGAACCTCGTCGCTGTTTTCCCGGCGCAGGCGGATCAGGGTCTCGGTGAACGGCGCGCCGGTGTGCTTGAGAGCGAGCCAGGGACGCATCGACCATGTCGACCAGACCTTGTCCCCGATCAGCAATTCCATGATTGTCTCCGTCCGATGAAAAACCCGCGCGTCGCGCGGGGCGGCGCCGGTCCAACGGTGATCTTAAGCCAGACTGAACGACCGGGGGAGGCCCAAGCATGACAGACACGGCAACGGCGGAGGCCCCGCCGGCCGCGAAAGGCCCGCTGTTTTCCAACGGCTACAAGACCCTGGTGCTGGGTTGCCTGCTGGCGGCCTACACCTTCAACTTCATCGACCGCACGATCATCTCGACCATCGGTCAGGCGATCAAGGTCGACCTGAAGATCACCGACACCCAGCTGGGCCTGCTCGGCGGCCTGTCGTTCGCCATCCTCTACACCCTGCTCGGCGTGCCGATCGCCCGGCTGGCCGAGAGATGGAACCGGGTTTCGATCATTTCCCTGGCCCTGGTGGTGTGGTCGGGCTTCACTGTCGCCTGCGGCTTCGCGGGCAACTTCCTGTCGCTGCTGGTGCTGCGCGTTGGCGTCGGCGTCGGCGAAGCCGGCTGCTCGCCGCCCTCCCACTCCCTCATCTCCGACTATTTCGACCCCAAACGCCGGGCCTCGGCCCTGTCGATCTATGCGTTCGGCATTCCGCTTGGCGGCATGATCGGCGCCGTCGCCGGCGGCTGGCTGGCCAAGTCTTTCGGCTGGCGGATCGCCTTCATGGTGGTCGGCCTGCCCGGCCTAGTCCTGGCCGTTCTGGTCAAGCTCTTGATCAAGGAGCCGCCGCGCGGTCACTCCGATCCGGCCCAGAAGGCGGCGCCGGCGGCGGCGGCGGACGCGCCGGCCCAGTCGCTGGCCAGCCTGGCGCTTCACGAGATCAAGGAGCTGGCCACCGTCGGGGCCAACCTTTTCAGTCACTGGCCGGTCACCAACATGATCCTGGGCCTGACCATGACCTCCTTCGCCGGCTATGGCATCGGCCAGTTCTCGGCGCCCTATTTCATCCGCGCCTTCGGCCTCGACTACGCCACCGTCGGCCTGGTGTTCGGCCTGATCGGCGGCTTCTCCTCGGGGCTGGGAACCCTGGCGGGCGGCTTCGTCAGCGACTGGGCCAGCAAGCACCACGAGCGCTGGTACGCCCTGACCCCGGCCATCGGCCTGGCCATCGCCACGCCGATCTATGTGCTGGCCTATCGCGCGCCCGAATGGCGGCTGGCGGCGATGATCCTGCTGATCCCGGGCCTGTTCCACTACACCTACCTCGGCCCGACCTTCGCGGTGGTGCAGAACGTGGTGGAGACCCGGCGCCGGGCCACCGCTTCGGCGGTGATGCTGTTGTTCGTCAACATCATCGCCCTGGGCGGCGGGCCGCTGTTCACCGGCTGGATGATCGACCTGTTCGCCCAGTTCAACTTCACCCACGCCGGCGAGCGGCACATCATCCCGGCGCTGCAGAGCATATTCGGCGGCGGGGCGGTCAGCCCGGAGCATTTCGCCGCCCTCTGCCCTGGGGGCGTCGCGCCCAAGGGCTCGGATCCGGCCTTCGCCGCGCGGTGCCACGGCTCGCTGGTCAGCGCCACCCGCCAGGGCATCCTGCTGTCGGCGGGATTCTACGCCTGGGGCGCGCTTCACTACCTGCTCGGCTCGTTCGGCCTGGCCAAGCGGCTGGCGGCGGTGGCGGCGGAACGCAAGGCGGCGGAGGCTTGAACGCTTCCCCGCCGGCCTTGGGCGGAGTAAGGGCTGCCGCATGATCCCCCGTTACGCACGTCCCGAAGCCGCGGCCATCTGGTCCCCCCAGAGCCGCTTCAAGATCATGTTCGAGATCGAGGCCCACGCGGCCGACGCCATGGCGGAGCTCGGGGTGATCCCCGCCGCCGCCGCGGCGGCCATCTGGGAGCGCGGCGGCAATGTGCTGTTCGACGTCGATCGCATCGACGAGATCGAGCGCGAGACCAAGCACGACGTCATCGCCTTCCTCACCCACGTCACCGAGATCGTCGGGCCCGAGGCGCGTTTCCTGCACCAGGGCATGACCTCGTCCGACGTCAACGACACCGCCCTGGCGGTCCAGCTGACCCGCGCCACCGATCTGCTGTTGGAGGGCGTCGAACTGGTCCTGGCCGCGCTCAAGCGCCGCGCGCTGGAGCAAAGGACCACCGCCACCGTCGGCCGCAGCCATGGCATCCACGCCGAACCCACCACCTTCGGCCTCAAGCTCGCCGGCCACTACGCTGAGTTCAATCGCGCCCGCGACCGCCTGGCCATGGCCCGCTTCGAGGTGGCCACCTGCGCCATCTCCGGTCCGGTCGGCACCTTCGCCAGCGTCGACCCGCGCGTCGAGGCCCATGTGGCCGAACGCCTCGGCCTGCGCCCTGAGCCGGTTTCGACCCAGGTGATTCCCCGCGACCGCCACGCGGCCTATTTCGCCGCCCTGGCCGTGGTCGCCTCGTCGATCGAGCGTCTCGCCACCGAGATCCGCCATCTGCAGCGCACCGAGGTGCTGGAGGTCGAGGAGTTCTTCGACGTCGGCCAGAAGGGCTCCTCGGCCATGCCGCACAAGCGCAACCCGATTCTCACCGAAAACCTGACCGGCCTGGCGCGGCTGGTGCGCTCGGCGGTGACACCGGCGATGGAGAACGTCGCCCTGTGGCACGAGCGCGACATCAGCCACTCGTCGGTCGAGCGCGGCATCGCCCCCGACGCCACGGTCCATCTCGATTTCGCTCTGAGGCGGCTGGCCACCCTGATGGAGCGGCTGATCGTCTATCCGGAAAACATGCGCAAGAATCTCGACCGCATGGGCGGTCTGGTCCACTCCCAGCAGGTGCTGCTGGCCCTGACCCAGAAGGGCATGGCCCGCGAGGCGGCCTATTCGGCGGTCCAGCGCAACGCCATGAAGGTCTGGCGCGGCGAGGGGCAGTTTCTCGAGCTGCTCAAGGCCGACCCCGACGTCACCGCCCAGCTTACCGACGCCGAACTGACCGACCTGTTCGACCTCGCCTGGCACTTCAAGCACGTCGACACGATCTTCGACCGCGTGTTCGGCGAAGGGGCGACCTGACCACCCTCGCCTGTCGGGCCTGAAGCCGATCGCCTGAGGCGCTAATCGCCTGCCTGGATCTGACCGCGGGCTATGGCGAGGAATTCGTCCATCTTGGCGTAGACTTCGCTTACCGGCACGGACAGGCCGGATCCGACCAGATCCTGGCTGACCTTGCGAAGCACATCTTCGTCTGCCGGAAGGTCTATTTCAGATTTCACGACCGCGTTGGCGTAGTCATCGACATTTTCGAGCCCCATCAATCTCGCGGCCCATTCTCCAAGCATCCGATTGCGGCGGGCAGTGGCGCGGAACTCCTGCGCCTCATCGCTGGCGAACTTGGCCTCGAACCCCCGTTCACGATCGTTGAAACTACCCATGCACAACCCTACTCCAAAACCGACCCGGGTCATAACCCGACTGGACCATGGCGGCAATCGCCGTCGCGGACTGTGGCCGATCACACAGTGTCATGAAAACGGCGAAAATCGATCGCCCTTTCGCCGTCCGGCCCCTGTGTGAAGATGTCGGCCAGCCGTCGGCCCCAGACGATGTCGTCGGGCGCGTAGGAGGCCCGGGCGTGGATCGTCGAGACGAACGTCTCGTCGAGGCCCTTCATCACCACCAGGATTTCGGCCTTCCTGGCCAGCAGGCTGGCGGTCGTTTCGCCCCAAAGTGGGCTGTTCTCGTCGATCGCGTGCATCACCTGCCAGGTCAGGAAAAACAGCGGCGACTTGGACCGCAACACGGCCAGTTCGTCGAACCGGCGCAGTGTCACGCCCTCGGCGGTGACGATATCGTGAATCAGGGTGACACTGACCTCCGCCTCCACAACCATGTTGCGCCGCTGGTTGGCCGCCCGGAACATCAGGGTTGGCACGCCATCCATCGCCGTCACCACCGCCTTGTTCGAGAACATGATGCGGGCGGTGGGACGGGATATGCGGGCGAACAGCAGGCCGGTGGCGATGCCGAGGTTGAACAGGCCGACGAACGACTCGACCGTCGCCACGCTGTTGGCCCACAGGCTTCTCGGCCACATCTGGCCATACCCCACCGACGCCAGAGTCTGGACAGAGAAGAAGAAAGCGTCCTGGGCGTTTCCAGGCCTGGCCCCGGCGACGCCTGCCGGTTCGGCCAGGTAGGCGGCGGCGAACAGGGCGTTGACGCCCACATAGGCCGCCGCCATCACCGCCAGGAACGCCCACAGGGGCATGGTCAGCAGCACATGGTAGGCGTCCCTCCAGCCATCGCGGGGCAGGCCAAGGTAGCGGGCGCGAGTCCGACCGATGCGTGGATAAGGTCGGGGCGGGTCTGGTTTTTCCTCGTCCATTCGCGCGCGCCCTTCAAAAAACGCTGCAAACCTGTCCGGCCCGGCGGTTAAGGGCAAGGCCGTGTTTGCGCAAAAGCCCGCCGTCCGCTAGGTTGCCTGCGGCCCTGACGATGTCAGACGCGATTCCGATCCGATACGCGCGCGGCGCCGACGCCCGCGCGCGTTTTGCATTTGGCGATCGCCCCAGGCCAGAGGAAGGCTTTTCGATCATGACCCGTCGCAAGAAAATCT
>CAIQDO010000070.1 GCA_903870555.1 uncultured Caulobacteraceae bacterium | reverse complement strand
TGGTATTCATGCTGATCTACGCCCTGATGCGGCGCTCGCCGCGGCGCTGGTGGGTGTGGTCGGGCGGCTTCGCGGCGGTGGTGTTCGTGGTGATGATGATCCTCGGCCCGACGGTGATCGAGCCGCTGTTCAACACCTACACCCCCGCCCCGCCCGGACCGACCCGCGACGCCGTCGTCGCCCTGGCCAAGGACGCTGGCGTGCCTTCGGACAAGATCTACGTCTACAACGGCTCCAAACAGTCCAACCGCTACACCGCCAATGTCTCTGGCCTGTTCGGCTCGGCGCGGGTGGCGATGAGCGACGTGATGTTCGCAAAGGGCGCCGATATCGCCGAGGTGCGCGGCGTGGTCGGCCATGAGATGGGTCACTACAAACGCGGGCATGTGATCTTCGGCGCCATTTTCTTCAGCCTGCTGTCGCTCGTCTTCCTGGGATTCGGCCAGCTGGCGTTTCCCGTGGTCGACGGCTGGGTCAAGACCGGCGCGACCGGGATCGCCGACCCTGTCGGATTTCCCACCTTGTCGCTGATCATGGCCGTGTTCGGCCTGCTGGCCACGCCGATCCTGGCCAGCGCCACCCGGCTGCAGGAATCCGACGCCGACGCCTTCTCTCTGCGCGTGGCCCATGAGCCGACGGGCCTGGCCAAGGCGTTGGTCAAGACCATCGAATACCGCGCCGACTCGCCGTCTGCGATCGAGGAGACGCTGTTCTACGATCACCCCAGCGTCCGTCGGCGAGTCCAGAGGGCGATGGACTGGAAGGCGGCGCACCTCCCGCAGGCCGAGGCGCAGGAGGCGGCGGACGGGGCGGCGTCGCATTGACGCCCGACATACACAGCATCAGCCACGGAAGCGGATCGGCTTGCCAGTCAACGAGGCAATCGCCGGCTCGACGGCGTCGACGCGCTTGCTGGTTTGTGGGGACCACTGGCGCCGAAACCCCCGCGAGGGGCAGGGCCGCGGGCAGCGGTTCACGGCGGCGTGGACGGCCACAACACTCATATTTATCAATATTTTATCGCGTCTTCCGCAACGGGTGTCCAAGCCGCTCGACGTCGGCGCCCCTCGTTCGAGGCGGTTCGCATTCTGATATAGCTCAAAGTGGTTTTCCCAGCTTTTGATTTAGTGTAGGAGAAGCCATTCGGGTCCCATTTTCCGGGGTGTTGGGGTAAGCGCATGGTCAAATCCACTGTCAGAGTTCACGGCCCCCTCCTGGATTCTCTATCGACAAAATTTCGTCAAAAACGTAGCGGAAAACTAAAGGAAATCATTCAAGGTCTTCAAAAAAATACAGACAAACCCTTCCAAATTATCGATTTTGGGGGGACCTTTAACTACTGGAACGCATTGGGCCTAGATTTTCTCGAACAACAAAATATCGTGGTGACCTGTGTAAATCTGTCTTACGATATCGGATTTGTCGAGACTTTTCAAACCGACAGGCTGGTCTTTATTAAGAATAACGTCTGTGACCTTCATGATATTCCAGATAATAGTTTCGATTTCGTTCATTCCAATAGCGTTATTGAACACGTTGGCCGATGGACCGAAATGCGTGCATTCGCCAGCGAAGTTCATCGCCTTGCGCCTGCATTCTATATCCAGACGCCCTATTTCTGGTGTCCCATTGATCCCCATTTTCCCAATATACCATTCTATCATTGGATGCCGATGTCCTGGCGGCTATGGGTGCTTCAGACGATTGGACTCGGACGCTTCAAGCCGATCGCAGACCTCAATGATGCTATGAGTGTACTGGAGTCCTCGATTCTTCTGGACGGCAAGCAGTTTCGCTCTCTGTTTCCTGACGCGAAAATTCTCATGGAACGGCTGGTTATGATCCCCAAGTCGATGATAGCCATCAAGGCTTGACAACGAGCTTTAGACTCGGGACATTAAATTTGAACGACAGATTGGGTTCCGCCGTAATTTGGCCTTAGGCCGCGAGAGCTGTCCGAACCAGACGCGATCTACAGTCGAAACGTGGTTTTTATGCCGGCATTTCACCCCGAATTCTCCGACTGGGCGTTGTACCGCAGGGATCCGGCTGCCGGCCTAGAGTTCGTCTCCAAGGGGATCGTCCATTCGGACGCCCGGTGTGGGCTCTAAATCGACAGGTCTCGACATGTACGACAAGCCACTCGTCGTGACAAAGGGCGGAATGCTGGAGCGTGAGGAAAACCAGGCTTCAGGGAAATGTCCCGCGTGCTAACGGAATCCCTGGCGCAACGCTTTGGAAGCGTCGAAGCTGGTCCGAGCACACAGTCGGGAAGCCGCCAATGCCCAGCCTGAAGCACCTCCCCGCCGACGCCGCGCCGGAGGCGATCGCGGCGATCCTCGACAGCGTCGGGGCGCTGATCCTCGACGACGTGATCGGCCCGGATCAGGTGGCGGGGGTGATGGCGGAGTTGACACCCTATATCGACGCCACGCCGGTCGGCCGGGACGACTTCACCGGCTTCGCCACCACCCGCACCGGCGCCCTGGTGGCGCGCTCGCCGGCCAGCCGCGAGCTCGTCATGCATCCGGCGATCCTGGCCGCCTGCGACGCCTACCTGCTGCGCGCCTGCGACCGCTATCAACTGCACCTGACCCAGGTGATCCGGTTGAAACCCGGCCAGGGCCGGCAGGCGCTCCACCGCGACAAGCTGGCCTGGGGCGGCTTCCTCAAGGGTGTCGAGCCGCAGCTCAACACCATCTGGGCCATGACCGACTTCACCAAGGCCAACGGCGCCACCCAGGTGGTTCCGGGCAGCCCGTCCTGGCCCGAGGGCCGACGGGCGGAGCCGCACGAGATCGGCTATGCCGAGATGAAGGCCGGCTCGGTGCTGGTCTATTCCGGCTCGGTGATCCA
>CAIQDO010000069.1 GCA_903870555.1 uncultured Caulobacteraceae bacterium | reverse complement strand
TCTTGCCGACCGAACCGGTGACGGCGCCGCGCCGCGCCTTCGACGCCCGCGTCCGGGCGGCCTCGCCGATGCGGCGCAATCCGACGAGCGTGTCATCGACAATCACGCACGGCGCATCCGCCTGGCGGGTCGTCAAGGCCCCGACGGCTCCGCCCGCCCGCGCGGCGGCGATGAAGTCGTGCCCGTCCCTCGCCCCGGCCAGGGCCACGAACAACTCCCCAGGCACGCAGGCGCGGCTGTCGATCCCCACACCCGTGGCCTGAAACCCCTCGCCCAGCAGCCGGCCTCCGGTGGCGGCGACAAGCTCCGCGGATGTCCAGAGGGGGGGCGATCCGGCCTTGACCATGTCAGACGCCGTCGATCCCAAGGGCGCGAAGCGTTTCAGTGACATCGTCGAAGGGAATGACCTGGTCTCCGACGATCTGACCCGGTTCGTGACCCTTGCCCGCCACCACCAGAATGTCGCCGGCCTCGAGCTGGTCAGCGGCGACGCGGATCGCTTCGCGGCGATCGCCGATTTCGCTCAGGCCCCGCGCGCCGGCAAGGACCTGGGCGCGAATGGAGGCCGGATCCTCTGAACGCGGATTGTCGTCGGTGACGATGGCTATGTCCGCCAGATCGGCGGCCACGGCCCCCATCAGCGGTCGCTTGCCGCGGTCGCGATCCCCGCCCGCGCCGAGCACGACGATCAATCGTCCCTTGGCGTGCGGCCTCAGGGCCGCGAGCACGGTCGCCAGGCCGTCCGGGGTGTGGGCGTAGTCGACATAGGCTTCGCCGCCGCGGGGACCCGCTCCGACCCGCTGCAAACGTCCGGGCGCGCCCTCAAGGGTTTCGAGGGCCGGCAGCACCGTGTCCGGGGACTCTCCAGCGGCGATGCACAGGCCGGCGGCGACCAGGGCGTTGGAGGCCTGGAACGCGCCCGCCAAGGGCAGGACGATGTCGTAGGCGCGGCCCCAGGCGCGCACCTTGATCCTCTGACCGGTCGGCAGCATCGTGCGCCCCACCAGGGTCAGGCCCTGGCCCATGGCGCCGACCGACATTACCGTGTGGCCGTGGGTCACCGCGGCCGCTGCAAAAGCTCCATAGGCCTCGGAGTCGGCGTTGATCACCGCTGCGCCGCCGCGGCGCAGCAGAGTCTCGAACAGGCGCAGCTTGGCCGCGCGGTACACGCCCATGGTGCCGTGGTAGTCCAGGTGATCCTGGGTGAGATTGAGGAATCCCGCGGCGGCGATGTCGACACCGTCGAGGCGGCGCTGATCGATACCGTGGGAGGAGGCCTCCAGCGCCAGATGGGTGACGCCTCGAAGGGCGAGATCGGCAAGAATTCGGGCGACGTCGGCGGCGTCGGGCGTCGTCAAACCGGGAGGCATGAGCTGTTCATCCCCGGCCCTCACGCCGAGGGTGCCCATGCTGGCTGAGGCGTGTCCAGCCGTGGCGAAGATCTGACGGCAGAAGGCGGCGACCGAGGTCTTGCCGTTCGTTCCGGTCACGGCCACGCACGTCGGCGGTTGAGCGCCGTGGAAGGCGGCGGCGGCAAGGGCATAGGCGCGACGCGGGTCGTGAACCTTGATCACCGGCGCGCCAAGGCCCGGCAAGGCCTCGCTGGCCAGCACGGCGGCGGCGCCCCGCGCGAGGGCGACGGGCACGAAGCTCTTGCCGTCGACCTTGGCCCCCGGCAAGGCGGCGAACAGGTAGCCCGCCTGGACCTTGCGGCTGTCGGCGGTGACGCCCTGAATCATCGGATCGTCGGACAGGTCCCGCCGCAGCAGGTCCGACAGGCGCATGGCGGTCATAGTCCACCTTCAGTCAGTTTCGATGTGTCGACATTGTCGCGATTGGCCTTCGCGACCGGTCGTTCGGTTCCGGTTCGGCGCACCCCCAACAGTGGGGCGATCCGACCGATGATCTTGCCGGCGAGCGGCGCCGTGACGGCCCCGCCGGTGGTGAAGCCGCCCGTCTCCGCGGTCACGCGCGGTTCATCCATCATCACCAGCGTCAGATAGCGGTCATCGTCCAGCCGTCCCGTGGTGGGGAACACCGCCGCGAACGAGGCGAGGTTCTTCTTTCCGGAACCGTATCGGCCGTTGACGAGCTTGGTCGCGGTGCCGGTCTTGCCCCCGACGTTATAGCCCTCGACGTCCGCCCCGGAGCCGGTGCCGTTGGTGACGTTCAGGCGCATCAGATTGAGCATCGTCCGCGAGGTGGACGGCTGAATCACCCGCCGCCCCGCCACGGGCGCCTTGCCGGTCTCAAGCTTCCGAAGGGTCAAAGGCCGATAGAGGCCGCCATTGAGCACCGCGCTCATACCCGTCGCCAGCATCAAGGGGCTGACGGAGATCGAGTGACCGAAGGCGGTGGTGGCGACGATGTTGTCGCTGAAGCGCTTGGGGACAAGGGGATGGGCGCTTTCGGCCAGTTCGCTAGGCGCCGCGGCGAATAGGCCGAAATCCCGGAAATAGCGCATCTCGGTCGGAGCGCCGGCCAGGAGGCCCAGGCGCGCGGCGCCGATGTTGGACGAATGCGTGAACACCTCCCAAAGCGGCAGGATGGTGTCGCCCTTGTCATAGTCGTGGATCGTCTGGCCGGGCAGGACGATTGGCGAATGAACATCGAAGCGTGTGGTCACCTTGGCCACGCCGCTGTCGAGGCCCATCGCCAGGGTGAAAACCTTGAAGACCGACCCCGGCTCATAGACGGTGGCGGCGGCATGATTCACGGCCGCCCAGGCCCTCGCCTCCTCGGTCTGGCCGGGCAGAAGCCGCGCCGGAGCGTTCGCGTCGACGAAGGGGTAGCTGGCCATTGCCAGGATCTCGCCGGTGCGGACATTGACGACGATGCCCACGGCGTCCTTGACGGCGAAGTGGTCGCCGGCCGCTTTCAGTTCGTCCTGCAACGCGCTCTGAACCCGCAGGTCGACAGAAAGCGGCAAAGCCGCCTTGCCGGCCCCCCGCAAAGGAGCGTCAAAAGCCAGTTCCGCGCCGGCGACGCCGGCGCCATCCTTGTTCGAATAGCCGATAACGTGAGCGGCGGTTTCGCCCATTGGATAGTACCGGCCGCTCTCCTCTTCGAAGTCGAGCCCAGGCAGCGCCAGGTCGTGCAGCCGGTCCTTGATGACGGGAGTCAGGCCGCCGGCCACGAAGTAGGCGCGGACGGGCTCGGTGGTGTCCCCCTCGCCGACCGCGCCCGTTCGGCCGAGCAACGTGTTGAGCAGCGACTTGAGCAGGTTCTTATCGCGAGGCGCGGGCGTGGCGCCGCGCTTGCCGGTAGCCCGGCCCGCGATGGCGTTCTCAAGCTGGGTTGAACTGATCGAGGGCGCGGCCGCCTCGATGGCGGCCAAGGTTCCCGCCTTGTCAGCGATCTCGACCGGGCGAAGGTAAAGGGCGTACCGAGGTACGTCGGTGGCGAGGATCTCGTCGTTGCGATCGGTCAGGTCGGCGCGGTCGGCCCTCAAAGCCGCAGGCGCGGCGTGGCGTTTGTCGGTCTGGGGAAACAGGGCGGCGCGGGAGGCGCCGTAGGCCAGAAACAGGAAGGCGGCGGAGAATACCGCCATGGCAAACACGATCCGACGGCGCGCATCGTCCTCGTTCCGGGCGTCGACCAAGCCTCGGCCAAGCGAGGCGAAAATCGCGTGGACTCCCCTTCGCAGCCACGGCCAAAGCGTCGGCGGGCCTGGCCGGGCGTCATCGAGATAGGGGTCGGCGGTCGTCACTGGCGGCCCTCTCGGAGTGGCGCGACGGCTGTCGGCTGCTGCGGCTGCGCGGCTCGCTCCGCGGCGACGATGGCCGGAAGCGCGTCGACGCTGATGTCGTGACGCGGGTCCATCGGCCCGAGTCGCAGAAGCTCAACAGCCCGAGCCTTGACCCTGGGTTCCGCGCCGAGCTCCGCGATTTCGAGCTTCAGCATCCGGATGCGTTTCTGCTCCCGACCAATCTGGTCGTCCAGAACCTGCACCCTGGCGTCCTGATCGCT